>DASXNK010000079.1 GCA_036495095.1 Candidatus Dormiibacterota bacterium
TACCTCGAGTCCGGCGACCTCACCGCGAAGACCCCCAAGCAGGTGATCACGTACCGCATCAACCCGAAGGCGGTCTGGTACGACGGCACGCCGATCACCGTCGCCGACTTCGCCGCGCAGTGGAAAGCGCTGCGCGGCACCGACACCGCCTACAAGGTGGCCTCGACCCAGGGCTACGACAAGGTCGAGAGCGTGGTGCAGGGGAAGGACGACCATGAGGTGGTGGTCACCTTCGCCAAGCCCTACGTCGACTGGCGGGGGCTCTTCAGCTTCCTGTATCCGGCGTCGACCAACTCCAACCCGAGCGTCTTCAACGACGGCTGGAAGGGGAGGCCGCTGACCACCGCCGGCCCCTTCAAGGTCGAGAGCATCGACCAGACCGCGAAGACCATCACCCTGGCGCGCAACGAGAGGTGGTGGGGGAGGCCGGCCAAGCTCGACCACATCATCTACCGCGTCATCGACGCCGACGCCCAGATCGACTCGCTGGCCAACGGCGAGATCGACTTCATGGACATCGGCCCGGACGTCAACAAGCTGAGGCGCGCCAGCACCACCAAGGGGATCACCATCCACCGGGCCGGCGGCCCCAACTTCCGCCACCTCACCATCAACGGCACCAGCGCGATCCTCAGCGACCTGAACGTGCGCAGGGCGGTGGCGATGTCGATCAATCGCTCGACGATCGCGAAGGCGCTGCTCGGCCCGCTCGGGGTGACGGCGGTGCCGCTGGGCAACCACATCTTCATGGCCAACCAGAAGGGCTACCAGGACAACTCCGGCGACGTCGGCACCTACGACCCGACCAGGGCGGCGACGCTGTTCGACGCCGCCGGTTGGAAGCTGAGCGGCACCCAGCGGACCAGGGGCGGCAAGCCGCTGACCCTGCGCATCGTGATCCCGTCACAGGTGTCGACCAGCAAGCAGGAGTCGGAGCTGATGCAGTCGATGCTCAGCGCCGTGGGGGTGAAGCTGGACATCCAGACGGTGCCCTCGGCCGACTTCTTCGACAAGTACATCACCCCCGGCGACTTCGACCTCACCGTGTTCTCCTGGCTGGGCACGGTGTTCCCGATCAGCTCGAGCAAGTCGATCTACGCCAAGCCCAAGAGCGTCGGCGGTCAGCTCGACGTCCAGCAGAACTACGCACGGACCGGCTCCGACCAGATCGACCAGCTCTTCGACCAGGCCACCAGCGAGTTCGACACCACCAGGGCGCTGGCTCTGGGCAACCAGATCGACACCCTGATCTGGCAGGAGGTGCACTCGCTGACCTTCTACCAGCGGCCGGAGATCATCGCCTCCAAGTCGACGCTCGCGAACTTCGGCGCCTTCGGGTTCGCGAGCGCGCCGCTCGAGGACATCGGCTTCGTCAAGGCCTGACCCGTGGCGGAGAAGGCTGCCCAGGGGAAGGAGGCGGCGCCGGCCGCCGGCGAGGCCGAGCGCGAGCTGGCGTCGGCATTCTCGCGCTCGGTCGACGAGGGCAGCCACCGGCTGGAGCGCAGCCTGCCCGAGCTGCTCGCCACCGGCGCGGTGGGAGGGATCGACGTCACCTTCGGGGTGTTCGCGCTCTTCATCGTCGAGGCCGCCACCGGCAACCGGCTGCTCGCGGCGCTCGCCTTCGGCATCGGCTTCATCGCCCTGACCCTGGCCCGCAGCGAGCTCTTCACCGAGAACTTCCTGCTCCCCATCGCCGCCGTGGTCGCCGGCCGCCAGCCGCCCCTCTCGATCCTGCGGCTGTGGGCTGGGACCGCGGTGATGAACCTTCTGGCGGGGTGGGTGATGACCTGGCTGGTGCTCATCGCCTTCCCGGGCCTCGAACACGTGGCCCGCGAGTCCGCCGCCCACTTCACCGACTCCGGCATCTCGGGCCGCTCCTTCGCGAGCGCCCTGCTCGGCGGGGCGATCATCACCCTGATGACCTGGATGCAGCAGGGGGCGACCTCGGAGATGCCGAAGCTGGTGGCCGCGGCGCTGATCGCCTTCGTGCTCGCCGCCGCGCCCCTCGACCACGTGATCGTGGCCACCCTGGAGATGTTCGCCGGGCTGCATGCGGGCGCGACCTTCGGCTATGGCACCTGGGCGGTCACCGCCGCCTGGTTCGCGCTCGGCAACGTTGTCGGCGGGGTCGGCCTGGTCACCATGCTCCGGCTGGTGCAGGTCGGCGAGGACCGCATCCGCGACGAGCGGGGAGCGAGCGCCTCGTAGCATCGGCCTGTCCTTGACCGGGTCACGGCGCCGCTGCTACCTTACTGGCGCGCAGGTAGAAGAGGGGTTATGACCGCCATCCGGGACCTCGTCCGCGGTGTGTACGCGGCCCTCGCCGAGGGCGACGCGGCGGCTCTGGGCGTGCTCCTCGACCCCGGGTTCGAGGCCGAGGTCTCCGAGGGCATGCCGCTCGGGTGCGGGGGACGGCGCACCGGCGCCGAGGCGATGATCCGCGACACCTGGTGGGCGATCGGGCGCACCTACAGGGTGCGGCCGGAGGCCCGGGAGTGGATCGCCTGCGAGGACGGCCGGCTGGTGGTGCTGGGCCGCTACCTCGGCCGCTGCCGCTCCACCGGGCAGCCCCTCGACGCCGCCTTCGCCCACCTCTGGACCGCGGGCGACGGCCGGCTGACCGGCCTGATGCAGGTCACCGACACCGCGCTGTGGGCGGCGGCGCTCGAGCAGCCGGCATGAGGAGCTCCGCGGACCGGGTCACCCTCGAGGTCGACGGCGGGGTCGCCCGGCTCCGGCTGGCGCGACCCGACGCCCACAACGCCATCGACCCTGCGATGGTCGCCGGGCTCGGCGCGGCGGTCGCCGCCGTGGAGGAGCACCCCGGGGTGCGCTGCCTGCTCCTCTCCGCCGCGGGTCGCAGCTTCAGCGCCGGCGGCGACCTGCGCCACCTCGCCGGCATCGAGCTGATCCCCGAGGAGCTCGAGGCGATGGTGGGCGCGTACCACGTCACCCTCTCCCGGCTGGCGGAGCTTCCGGTGCCGGTGGTGTGCGCGGTGCAGGGGGGCGCGGCGGGTGGTGCGCTGGGGCTGCTCTGGTGCGCCGACGTGGTGATCGCCGCCGCCGACCTGCGGCTCGCCAGCGGCTTCGCGAAGCTGGGGCTGAGCGGTGACGGCGGCAGCACCTGGCACCTCCCCCGGCTGGTGGGGATGCGCCGCGCGTTGGAGCTCACCCTCGAGGGGCGGGTGCTCTCCGCCGAGGAGGCGCTGGCGTGGGGGCTGGTCGGCCGGGTGGTCCCCGTGGAGGCGCTCGAGGCGGAGGCGGAGGCGACCGCGCGCCGCTACGCCGCCGGGCCCACGGTGGCGTACGGCCACATCCGGCGGCTGCTCCGCACCTCGTGGTCGGCGACCTTCGAGGAGCAGCTCGCCGCCGAGCGCGCCGCGATCGTCGACTGCGGCGGCACCGCCGACGCCCGCGAGGGCATCGAGGCCTTCGCCGCGCGCCGCGCCGCACGCTTCGAGGGACGCTGAGGTGGACGCCGTGGAGCCGCTGATCGACTCCGGGCCGGTGCTCCTCGACCTCGACGGCGGGGTGGCGCGGCTGCGGCTCAACCGGCCCGACGCCTCGAACGGCATGAACCTGGCGCTGCTGCGGGCGCTGTTCGAGGCGGTGATGCGCTGCCACGGCGACCCCCGGGTGCGGGCGGTGCTGCTCAGCGGGGAGGGCGCGCACTTCTGCGCCGGCGGCGACGTCCGCGAATTCGCGCGCCGGGGCGAGCGGCTGCCCGAGTACCTCCGCGAGGCCACCACCTGGCTGCAGGCGTCGGCCTCGGCGCTCACCCGCCTGGAGGCGCCGGTGGTGGCGATGGTGCACGGCCACGCCGCCGGCGGCGGGGGCTTCGGACTGGTCTGCGCCTCCGACCTGGTGATCGCCGCCGAGTCGGCGCGCTTCCTGCTCGGCGCCACCCGGGTGGGGATGGCCCCCGACGCGGGCGTCTCGGTCACGCTCTCGCGCCTGGTCGGCCACCGCCGCGCCCTGGAGATCGCGCTCACCAATCCCACCCTGAGCGCCGCCCGGGCGCTCGAGCTGGGGCTGATCACCCGGGTGGTGGCCGACGAGGCGCTCGCCGCCGAGGGCATCGCCCTCGCCCGGGAGCTGGCCGCGGGCGCCACCCGCGCGCTCGGGGCCACCAAGCGGCTGCTCTGGGACGGCCTCGGCGCCACCGTCGAGGCGCGTCTCGCCGAGGAGGCGCGCACCGTCTCCGAGCTGTCGGGCACCGAGGACGCCCGCGAGGGACTGGCAGCGGTGCTCGAGCGCCGTCCGCCGGTGTTCCGGGGCGGCTGAGGTGCTGCTCGAGGGGCGCCGGGCCCTGGTCACCGGTGGGGCGGGTGGCATCGGCGCGGCGATCGCACGCCGGCTCGCAGCCGAGGGGGCGGAGGTGGTGATCGGCGACCTCGCCGTCGACGCCGCCGAGGCGCTGGCGGCGGAGATCGGCGGCCGCGCGGTGGGGTTCGACGTCGCCGACGCCGGCCAGGCCCGGGCCGCCGTCACCGGCGCCGGCACCCTCGACGTGCTCGTCAACAACGCTGGCGTCGACGACTTCGGCTGGTTCACCGAGCTCACCCCGGAGCGCTGGCGGCGGCTGATCGCGGTCAACCTCGAGGGGGTGCTCGCCTGCACCCACGCGGCGCTGCCGGCGATGCAGCGCGCCGGCTACGGCCGCATCGTGAACATCTCGTCCGAGGCCGGCCGGGTGGGTGCGAAGGGGAACGCGGTGTACGCCGCCACCAAGGGCGCGGTGATCGCCTTCACCAAGTCGATCGCCCGCGAGAACGCGCGCCACGGCATCACCGCCAACGCGGTCGCGCCGGGGCCGGTCGAGACCCCGATGCTCGAGGCCACCCGGCGCCTCCCCGGCGTCGGCGAGCGCCTCGTCGCCGCGATGCGCGAGGGCACCCAGCTGCGCCGCCTCGGCCGCCCCGAGGAGGTCGCCGCGGCGGTCGCGTTCCTCGCCTCCGAGCAGGCCTCCTACATCACCGGCGAGACCCTGGGGGTCTCCGGCGGCATGGGGCTGGGAGCATGAGCTCGCGGCGCTGGGACGAGCTGATCCATCCCGACCGCGTCCATGGGTCGCTGTACACCGATCCCACGATCTTCGAGGCCGAGCTGGAGCGGATCTGGTACCGCACCTGGGTCTACGTCGGCCACCTCAGCGAGGTGCCCGATCCCGACGACTTCGTGATGAAGTCGATCGGGCCGCAGCCGGTGATCATGACCCGCGACCGCGAGGGGCGGGTGCACCTGCTGCTCAACCGCTGCAGCCACCGCGCCAACCTGGTCTGCGCCGCCGAGCGCGGCCGGGCCCGCAGCTTCCGCTGCCCGTACCACGGCTGGACCTTCGGCAACGACGGCAGCCTGCTCGGCTATCCCTTCAACAGCGGCTACCAGGGCCTCGATGCGCGCGCCGAGCTCGGCCTCGGGCGGGTGCCCCGGGTGGAGACCCACCGCGGGTTCGTCTTCGGCTCGTTCGCCGAGGAGGGGCCGGGCCTGCTCGAGCACCTCGGCGCCGCCGCCGAGGCCTTCGACCGGCTGGCGCGGCTGTCGCCCGAGGGCGAGGTGATGCTCACCGCCGGCTGGCTGAAGCACCGGGTGCGGGCCAACTGGAAGCTCCTCGTCGAGAACGAGACCGACGGTTACCACCCCCAGTTCGTGCACAGCTCGATCTTCTCGGTGGCCGAGAGCGGCATCGGCGCGCTCTACACCGAGGGCTCGACGGCGCTGTCGCGCGACCTCGGCAACGGCCACACCGAGAACGACCTCCGCCCCGAGTTCCGCCGCCGCGGCGAACCCCTGGGCTGGTTCGGCACCACCCCCGAGCGCCAGCCCGACTACGTGGCGCGGATGCGCGCGGTCCACGGCGACGCCGCCGAGTCGATCCTCGTCGACGGCTCGCCCCACGTCATGGTCTTCCCCAACCTCTTCATCGCCGAGATCCAGCTCTTCGTCATCCAGCCGCTGGCGGTGGACGACACCGTCCAGCACGTCACCGCGGTGCAGCTCAGGGGCGCGCCCGACATGAACCGCCGGATGCTCTCGCAGACGGTCGGGTCGGTCGGCCCGGCGGGGCTGCTGCTCGCCGACGACTCGGAGATGTACGAGCGCAACCAGCGCGGCGTGCAGGGGCTGCGTCCGGAGTGGCTGGTGCTGCGCCGCGGCCTCCATCGCGAGCGCCTCGACGAGAACGGGCACCTGGTCGGCGACGCCACCGACGAGGTGCCGCAGCGGGCGATCTGGCGGCACTACCGGCGGCTGATGGAGGGGAGCCGATGAGCGCGGGCGCGATCGACGTCGAGCTGCTGCGCGCCGTCGAGCAGTTCATCTACCGCGAGGCACGCCTGCAGGACGAGCACCGCTATGCGGAGTGGGAGGCGCTGTGGACCGACGACGCCCTCTATTGGGTGCCCGTCACCCACGAGGCCGGCGAGCCAGGAGTGCAGATGTCGATCGTCCACGACAACCGTTCGCGGATCCGCACCCGCATCCGCCAGCTGGAGACGGGGAAGCGACACTCCCAGGCGCCGCCCTCGCGGCTGCGCCGGGTCGTCTCCAACATCGAGCTGCTCGGCACCAGGGACGGGGATGTCCTCGCCGGCGCCAACTTCCTGGTCGCCGAGTCGCGCGACCGCGGCCTCACCCTGTGGGCGGGTCGCAGCGAGTACCGGCTGCGCGGCGCCGGCGACGGCGACGGATGGAGGATGGCGGCGAAGACCGTCCGCCTCGTCGACTGCGACCGTCCCCTGCCCACCCTGTCGTTCCTGATCTGATGAGCGCGCGCGTGTACGACGAGGTCGACATCTCCTCCACCGCCTTCTGGTCGCAGCCGCCCGAGCAGCGCGAGCGGTCGTTCGCGGTGCTGCGCCGTGAACGGCCGGTGTCCTGGCACCGGCCCGCCGAGGGGGGCCTGGTGCCCCAGGACAGCGTCGACCCCGGCTACTGGGCGGTGGTGCGCCACGAGGACGTGGTCGCGGTGAGCCGGAACGCGCAGACGTTCTGCTCGGGCCGCGGGGTGATGTTCGAGGACATCCCGGAGGAGATCAACGAGGCGGCGACGTCCTTCCTCGCCATGGACGCGCCCCGCCACGCCACCCTGCGCCGGCTGGTGGCGTCGGCCTTCACCGTGCGCCAGGTGGCGCGCATCGAGGAGCGGATCCGGGTGCTGGCGCGCGCCCTGGTGACCGAGCTGGCGCCGCTGGGCGAGTGCGACCTGGTGGCGCAGGTGTCGGAGCGGCTGCCGGTGCTCACCCTGTCGGAGATGCTCGGCGTGGCTCCGGCGGACCGCGAGCTGGTCGCCCGCGCGGCCAACGACATGGTCGGCTGGAACGATCCCGAGCTGGTCGGCGGGCGCGAGCCGATCGAGCTCACCTACGAGGCTCTGCTGAGCCTCCTCGGGGTCGCGCTGCGGATGGCCGAGGAGCGCCGCCGCCGTCCCGGCGACGACCTGATGACCGCGCTGGTGCAGGCCGAGGTCGAGGGCGACCGGCTCACCGACGAGGAGGTCGGTGCCTTCTTCGTGCTCCTCAACGTCGCCGGCAACGACACCACCCGGCACACCATCAGCCACGGCGTCCGCCTGCTCACCGAGCACCCCGAGCAGCGGCGGCGGCTGATGGACGACTTCGGCGACCGCATCGACGGCGCCGTCGACGAGATCCTGCGCTGGTCGACGCCGGTGATGACCTTCCGGCGCACCGTCACCCGCGACGCCGAGCTGCGCGGCCAGAGGATCGCCGAGGGCGACAAGGTGGTGCTCTTCTACTCCGCCGCGAACCGCGACGCGCGCGCCTTCGACCATCCCGAGCGCTTCGACATCCTCCGTCACCCCAACCCCCACGTCGGCTTCGGCGGGGGAGGGCCGCACTTCTGCCTGGGCTTCTCGCTCGCCCGAGCCGAGCTGCGCGCGATCTTCGACGAGATGCTGCACCGGGTCCCGGACATCGAGGCGGGGCCGCC
Organism: Candidatus Dormiibacterota bacterium; assembly: GCA_036495095.1. Lineage (NCBI taxonomy): Bacteria > Bacillati > Candidatus Dormiibacterota > Candidatus Dormiibacterota bacterium. The sequence goes on from DASXNK010000079.1 coordinate 7,951, forward strand.
GCAGTACCTCGGCGGAAACTTCATGAACGGCATCAAGCGGCTGCCGGTGCGGTTCACGCCCACCGGTCCGCGCGGGTAGGCTGTCCCGCACCCACGTCCACCCGGAGGTCGGCCATGCAGAGGGTGCGTCACAGCCGCGACGGCGCCAGCGATGTCCATGCGGTGACGTACGCGGGGCGCTACTTCGCCGAGGAGGTGCCCAAGTACCGCATGCCCACCCGCGGCATGCCCGCCGACGCGGCGCTCCAGCTGGTCCGGGACGAGCTCAGCCTCGACGGCAACCCGGCGCTCAACCTCGCGTCGTTCGTGACCACGTGGATGGAGCCGGAGGCCGACCAGCTCTCCCTCGACACCCGCAACAAGAACCTCATCGACCAGGACGAGTACCCGCAGACGAAGCAGATCCACGAGCGGGTGATGAGCATGCTCGGGCACATGCTCAACCCTCCCCGCGAGTGCACCCCGGTGGGCACGGCGACGGTGGGCTCGTCGGAGGCGATCATGCTCGCCCTGCTCGCCCACAAGCGTGCCTGGGCGAACCGGCGCAGGGCGGCCGGGCTGCCCGCCGACCGTCCCAACCTCGTCTTCGGCGCCGACGTGCACACCTGCTGGGAGAAGTTCACCCGCTACTTCGAGGTGGAGGAGCGGGTGGTGCCGATGACCCACGACCGCTTCGTGCTCGACGCCGCCGGCGCACGCGGGCACGTCGACGAGAACACCATCGCCATCGGCGCGGTGGTGGGCACCACCTACACCGGGCAGATGGACGACGTCGCCGGCCTCGACGCGCTCGCCGGCGAGCTCGAGCGCGAGCACGGCTGGACCATCCCCATCCACGTCGACGCCGCCAGCGGCGGGTTCATCCTGCCCTTCACGGAGCCGGAGCTCCGCTGGGACTTCCGGCTCGAGCACGTGCGCTCGATCAACCTCTCCAACCACAAGTACGGCCTCGTCTACCCGGGGATGGGGACGGTGCTGTTCCGCGACCGCGGTGACCTGCCCGAGGAGCTGGTCTTCCACATCACCTATCTGGGCGGCGACATGCCCAACTACAGCCTCAACTTCTCGCGGCCCAGCACCCAGGTCACGCTCCAGTACTACAACCTTCTCCGGCTCGGCCGCGAGGGATACGCGCGGATCATGTCGAACATCATGGCCAACGCCCACCACCTCCGCGACCGCCTCCTCGACGGCGGGCGCTTCGCCCCCGCCGGCGACGGGCGGCTGTTCCCGGTGGTCGCGCTGCGCGCCCTCGATCCGCAGAGCCTCGACCTGTTCGCGCTCTCCCAGCGGCTCCGCCAGCGGGGCTGGATCGTGCCCGCCTACCCGCTGCCCGCGGACGCCCAGGACATCACCGTGCTGCGGATGGTGGTCCGCGAGAACCTCAGCCGGGACATGTGCGACATGCTCGTGGACGACGTCGACGCCGCGGTCCGGGACGTCTGGGGTCCGACCAGCGGGCCGCCGGTGGCCCACGGGATGCGCCGGCAGGATCCGCGGCCGGTCTGCTGAGGGGGTGGGAACCGGGTTCACCCGGGCCCCCGGTGGATTCCGCCTCCCTGTAATCGGAATGAAAGGCGGGCGGTCCGAGGATGGCGGCCATGGACACCCCTCTGATGCCGGATCCCGCCTCCGGTGAGAACTCCCCGGAGCTCGGCGTGCCGGCTCCCGGGGTGCACGGCGGTCATCCGGACGCGGGATCCGCGTCCGAGCCAACGCCGGCGTTCGCGGCGTCCGAGCCCTGGGCCTCGCCCTCGCCCTCGCCCTCGCCAGTCCCGGGCGGCTGGGCACCCCCGGTCCCCCCGCCGCCGGCCTGGCCGCAGCGCCCCTGGGGGCCCGCCTCGGAGGGGCCGCCCCCGGCACCGCCCGGCCGTCGCGGCCTCGCCCTCGCCTTCGGTGCCGCGCTGATCGCCGGCGGCGTCGCTGGCGCCGCGGTGATGGGGACGGTCGGCAACCGGGCCGGCGGCTCGGCGACGGCCAGCACCCCGGTGACCACCCCCGCCCCGGTCCAGCAGCGGCCCTTCGGCGGCCGCCTCGGCAACCCGTACCCGGGGGGCACCGGCTCGTCCGGCACCACCACCACACCGTCGACCGTCGATCCGACCTCGGTCGCCGGCAAGGTCGATCCCGCGGTCGTCGACATCACCTCGAACCTGACCAGCGGGACCGCCGCGGGCACCGGAATGGTGATCACCGCCGGCGGCCAGGTGCTCACCAACAACCACGTCATCCAGGGCGCCACCTTCATCACCGCCCAGATCGGCGGCACCGGCAGGAAGTACAGGGCCACCGTGGTCGGCGCCGACCCGGCCGACGACGTCGCCCTCCTCCAGCTCCAGGGCGTCTCCTCCAACCTCACGACCATCAGCATCGGCGACCCCTCGAAGGTCGCGGTCGGCGATGCCATCGTCGCCCTCGGCAACGCCCTCGGCCAGGGCGACTCCGCCGCCGCCGGCAGCGTGGTCGCGGTGGGTCAGACGATCACCGCCACCGACGACACCGGGGCCAACGCCGAGACCCTGACCAACCTCATCCAGGTCGACGCCAACGTGCAGCCGGGCGACTCCGGCGGCCCGCTGATCGACGCCACGGGGAAGGTCATCGGCATGGACACGGCCGCCTCCACGAGCGGTCGCGGCTTCCGCTTCCGGGGCACCTCGGCCCAGGGCTTCGCCATCCCGATCGACACCGCGATGTCGATCGTCCAGCAGCTGCGCACCGGCGGCGGCGCTCCCCAGACCGCGGCCCAGACGGCGCTCCTCGGGGTCCAGGTCGCCGACGCCTCCAGCCAGGGCACCACCGGCGCCCTGGTGGTCGGCATCGCCCCCGGCACCCCCGCCGAGAGCGCCGGGCTCGCCGCCGGCGACGTGATCGTCACCTTCGGCGGCAAGAGCATCACCTCGGCGCCGACCCTGAGCACCGCGGTCAAGGCGACCAAGCCCGGCGACCGGGTGAAGGTCACGTGGCTCGACCAGAACGGCCAGCAGCACAGCACCACCGTTCAGCTCGCCGGCCAGTCTGCACCGGCAGCCTGAGCAACCCTCCTCCTCGCCCCTTCCATCAGGCGGCCCGCCGGCCCCCGGGAACTCTTCCCCCGGGGCGCAGGCGGGCCGTGCTGCGTCCAGGCTCTCCCAGCAATCTCCCAGAGTCCTCCCAGCCGGCTCCCAGGCCGGACCGGCATGATGCGGTCATGGACGACCTCACCCGCATCCTCGTCGTCGACGACGAGCGCTCGATCACCGACCTGGTGGCGATGGCCCTGCGCTACGAGGGCTTCGGGGTCCAGACGGCGGCGAGCGCCCGTGACGCCCGGGCCGCGCTGATGGACTTCCGGCCGGCGCTGGTGGTGCTGGACGTCGGCCTCCCCGACGAGGACGGCTTCACCTTCGTGCAGCGGCTGGTCTCCGACGGCCTGAAGGTGCCGGTCATCTTCCTGACCGCCCGCGACGCCACCGAGGAGAAGGTGCGCGGCCTCACCGTCGGCGGCGACGACTACGTCACCAAGCCCTTCAGCATCGAGGAGCTGGTGGCGCGGATCCGCGTGGTGCTGCGCCGCCACCAGCCCGAGGCGGCGGAGCAGAGCAAACGGCTGGCGCTCGCCGACCTCGAGCTCGACGAGGACACCCACGAGGTGATCCGCGCCGGGCAGCTGGTCGAGCTCACCCGCACCGAGTTCCGCCTGCTCCGCTACCTGCTGATGAACGCGGGACGGGTGCTCTCCCGGGCGCAGATCCTCGACCACGTCTGGGACTACGACTTCGGCGGCGACGCCAGCGTGCTGGAGACCTACATCAGCTACCTGCGCCGCAAGATCGACTGGGCGGAGCCGGCGCTGGTGCACACCGTGCGTGGTGTCGGCTACGTGCTCCGGGTGCCCCGCAGCGCCTGAGATGTCGCTTCGCCTCCGGCTGCTGATCACGCTGTGCCCGCTCTTCGTCGTCGCCCTGCTGGTGGCCGACGGCGGCACCTACGTGGCGCTGCGCTCGTTCCTGCTCTCGCGGATCGACAGCCAGCTCAGCGACGGCCACCAGGCCGTCGAGCAGACGCTCGAGGCCAGCGCCGGCCTGGCCGGCGGTCACGGGCCGGGAGATCGCGGCTCCGGCGGTCCGGGCGGGGGCGGTCCCATCCCCCTCCCCACGGGCGCGTACGCCGAGCTGCGCAGCCCGTCCGGCCAGGTGCTCGCCACCTACGCCTCCTACGTCCCGGGGCCCGGGGACACCGCGGCGCGTCCCGTCCTCCCCGCCGACCTCACCCCGCCACCGTCGCCGCGGCTGCTCACCGTCCCCGGAAGCGGCGGGGTCGGCAGCTACCGGGTGTACGTCGAGACCGCATCGGGCGCGGCTGCCGGTGACCTGCTGATGGTCGCCATGCCCCTCGACGACGTCGCCACCACCCTGCGCCAGCTGCTCCTCCTCGAGCTGGCGATCGCCGGCGGCGTCACCCTGGTGGTGATCCTCGCCACCGCGGTGCTGGTGCGGCGGGGGCTGCGGCCGCTGGAGCGGATCGGCTCGACGGCGCGCTCGATCGTGCTCAGCGACCTCAGCCAGCGGGTGAGCCCGGCCACCGAGAACACCGAGGTGGGCCGGCTCGGCCTCGCCCTCAACAGCATGCTCGGCCAGCTGGAGGCGGCCTTCGTCGAGCGCGAGGCCAACGAGCAGCGGCTGCGCCACTTCGTGTCCGACGCCTCCCACGAGCTGCGCACCCCGCTCACCTCGATGCGGGGATACGCCGAGCTGCTCCGCCGCACCACCGACATGTCCGCCGAGGACATGACCCTGGCGATGCGCCGCATCGACGAGGAGACCCAGCGCATGGGCATCCTCGTCGACGACCTGCTGCTGCTCGCCCGCCTCGATCAGGGACGCCCGCTGGAGAGCCGGCCGGTCGACCTCGAGGCGCTGGTCGCGGACGCCTGCGCCGACGCCAGGGCCGCCGACGGCGGGCGCCCGATCAGCACCCGGGTGACCGCGCCCCTCGTGGTCGCCGGCGACCAGATGCGGCTGCGCCAGGTGCTCTCCAACCTGCTCCGGAACGCCCTCGTGCACACCCCCGCGGGCACCCCGATCGAGGTCGGGCTGCGCCGCGTCGACGGCAGCGCCGTGCTCGAGGTCGTCGACCACGGGCCGGGCATCCAGGCCGAGCACGCCGGCCGCATCTTCGAGCGGTTCTACCGCGCCGACGCGGCCCGGAGCGGCGATCAGGGTGGCAGCGGCCTCGGCCTCAGCATCGCCGCCGCCGTGGTGCAGGCCCACGGCGGCCGGATCTCCGTCGACCGCACCCCGGGCGGCGGTGCGACCTTCCGGATCGTGCTCCCCCTCCCCGACGGACGCGGAGTAGGCTCACCCCGGTGACGCGCATGCGAGTCCTGGTGGTGCTGGTGGTCGCGGTGGTCGCCGCCGTCGCCCTGTTCGGCCCGGGGCACCTCGCGACCATCGCCATCCTCATCGGCCTGGCGTTCCTCGCCCTCGTGGCCGTCGGCGTGGTCCACGGCCTGCGCGACGGGCTGGCGGGCGACCGCGACGAGGCCGGGCCCGAGCCGCCCTCCGGGCCGGGGACGACGAACGCCGGGTCGTGAGGTCAGGCGCCGCCGAGGACCTCGTTCCACTCGCGGATGGTCCAGCTGCGGACGACGCCGTGGATTGCACTCGCAGCCAACTCCCAGGCAGCGCCCAGGGTCGTCCCAGCCGCCGCCGTCACCGTGGGGATCGTTCACCACGTCGGACGATCCACCAGGGAGACCCAGCCATGACCCCGGCCCCGCAGCCTCCGACCCCGATCGACCGCGACCGGGCGCTGGCGCTGCGCCGCCGCCTCACCGCCGCGGTGGGGATCGGCGGCGCCGCCGCCGTCGGCGCCTTCGTCGCCCTCGGCTCCACCGGAGCGGCCGGGAACGCCACCGCATCCACGGTGGCCACGACCACCCCCGTGACCACCGCGGCGCAGAGCGTCAGCGCCGCATCGAGCTCCGGCACCGCCGCCGCGGCGCCCACCGCCGCCCCCACGCTGGCCCCGTCGCCCACCCCGGTGTCGAGCGGCTCGGGCAGGGCCCACGCCGTGAGCGGCGGCTCCGGGGGGGGCTGACGGCGATGCTGGCCGCCGCCGACGGTCGCGCCATCGGTACCTCGGTTCGGGTGGTGGTCACGCGCGCGGACCGGCTCGGCGAGGCCGGGGCGGCGGTCGACGGCCTGATCCGCGAGGTCGACGAGGCCTGCAGCCGCTTCCGCGAGGACAGCGAGCTGCGCCGGATCCAGGCCCGGCCCGGCGCCGAGGCGCAGCTGTCGCCGCTGCTCGCCAGCCTGCTCGCCGCCGCCCTGCGCGGCGCCGAGCTCAGCGACGGCGCCGTCGACCCCACCGTGGGGACCGCGGTGCGGGCGGCCGGCTACGAGGGCGACTTCGCCTCGGTTGCGGCCGAGGGTGGCCCGATCTCGCTGACCGTGCGCCCGGTTCCGGGCTGGCGGCGGATCCGGCTGGACCCGGCTCGCCGCACCGTCGTCATCCCTCCCGGGGTCGAGGTCGACCTCGGCTCCACCGCCAAGGCGCTCGCGGCCGATCTGGCCGCCACCCGCGCGCTCGCGGCGATCGGCGGCGGCGGCGGCGTGCTGGTGAGCCTCGGCGGCGACATCGCCGTCGCCGGCGATGCGCCCGAGGGCGGCTGGCGGATCCAGGTCGCCGACGACAGCGACGCGCCGATCACCGCCGACGGGGAGACCGTGACCGTCACCGCCGGCGGGGTGGCGACGTCGAGCACGGCGGTGCGTCGCTGGACCAGGGGCGGGGTGGTGCTCCACCACATCATCGACCCCGCCACCGGCCTGCCCGCCGCCGGCCCCTGGCGGACGGTGACGGTGGTCGCCGCCAACTGCCTCGACGCCAACATCGCGGCGACCGCCGCGGTGGTGCGCGGGGCGAGCGCGGTGGCGTGGCTGGAGTCGCTGCGGCTTCCCTCGCGGCTGGTCGGGCACGACGGCGCCGTGACCCGGGCGGCGGGCTGGCCGGAACGCCGCTGGCGCTCACCCTGAGCAGAGGATCTCGCCGAGGCGGATGATCGCGAGGACATGCCGCACAAGCTGAGCGCGGGGATCCTCCTCCATCGCATCACCGACCAGGGTGCCGTCGAGGTGCTCATCGCCCACATGGGCGGCCCCTTCTGGCAGCGCAAGGACGCCGGCGCGTGGTCGATTCCCAAGGGCGAGCACCTCGCCGAGGACGACCCGCTCGAGGCGGCCCGGCGGGAGTTCCAGGAGGAGATCGGCGTCCCCGTGCCGGCGTCCGAGTTCCTGCCGTTGGGAGAGGTCACCCAGGCGGGCGGGAAGGTCGTCTCGGTGTGGGCCGCGGCCGGCGACCTCGACCCGAGCACGGCGGTCAGCACCACGTTCGAGATGGAATGGCCGAGGGGATCGGGGCGGATCCGGACGTTCCCGGAGGTGGACAGGGTGGCCTGGTACGGGATGGAGGGGGCACGGGCCCGGCTGGTCCGGGGGCAGCTCCCCTTCCTCGATCGACTTGCTGAGGCGCTCCAGGGTCAGGATCGGCAGGGCCCCGACGGCATCCGGACGGGCGGTGCCAGACTCCCCACCGTCGACGATGGGCGCTGAGGGAGGTTGCGGTGGGCCGGGCGGCGGTGGTGACCGGAGGGGGGCGCGGCATCGGAGCGGCCACGGCGCGGCTGCTGGCCGCCCAGGGGTGGGACGTGTGCGTGAGCTACCGCGCCGACGCCGGCGCCGCCCAGCGGGTGGTGGACGAGTGCCGCGCGGCGGGCCGCAGGGCGATCGCCGTGGGCGCCGACGTCTCGTCGGAGCACGACGTCGCCGCCCTGTTCGAGCGGGTCGACGCCGAGCTCGGCCGTCCTGGCGCGCTCGTCAACAACGCGGGCATCGTGGGTGCGAGGAGCCGGGTCGAGGACATGACCTTCGAGCGGATCGAGCGGATGATGTCGGTCAACGTTCTCGGGTCGTTCCTCTGCGCTCGCGAGGCGGTCCGGCGCATGTCGACCAACAACGGCGGTGCCGGCGGTGTGATCGTCAACCTGTCGTCCGCCGCGTCGAGGCTCGGCAGCCCCGGTGAGTACGTCGACTATGCCGCTTCCAAGGGTGCGATCGATACCATGACCATCGGGTTGGCGCGCGAGGTGGCGGCCGAGGGGATCCGGGTCAACGCCGTCCGGCCTGGCATCGTCGATACCGACATCCATGCCAGCGGCGGCCAGCCGGACCGTGTGGCGCGGCTCGGTCCACAGATCCCGATCGGGCGGGCGGGCGATCCGGCCGAGGTCGCCGCCGCGATCGCCTGGCTCTGCTCCGACGCGTCGTCGTATGTCACCGGCGCGCTTCTCGACGTCAGCGGCGGCCGCTGAGCGCCATCACAGCCGGCGCTCGGACGCCGGGTCCAGCACGGATCACTCGAGCCGCCTCAGCGCCCGCCGGCGCACTGGGGCAGCCCCGACGAGGGCTGGCCGGAGTCGCCGCAGTAGAGCACGCCGTGGGTCCTGATCGGGATGTCGATCAGCCGGTCCAGGGTGGCCACCACGGCGATGGTCACGACCAGGAAGAACACGAGCGCGAGACGGACGATGAGGCGGTCGGCCCGCCTGATGCCGAGGGCTGCCGAGCCGCCGCCGGAGTGCTGCGGCCGCGCCGGCCAGGGTTCCACCGGTGCCGGGACGAACGGCCCGACGGTGCCCCAGGTGGGCGCGATCGCAGTGCTCACCACCGCCGCGGGTGTGGCGGCCGCGGCGACCGGTCCCCAGGCGGGCGGGGACCCGGTGCGCCCCGGAGGGAGCGCTGGATCGGACCAGGGATCGCGACCCCCGGTCCGGGCGATTGCCGGCAGGTAGGAGAGAATCGCCGAGCCGTCGGGCAGCGCGCGCACGTACCCACGCCGGGCGAGGTCGCGGACCACCCCCACCACATCCGGGATCAGGAGCGGCACCTCGACCGGTCGACGCAGCTGCGGTCCGAGGCGGAGGGTGATCTGGGCGGCCTTCAGCGGCCTGACCGGGGACCACCGCCACCAGTCATCGATGATCCCGAGAACGGCCTCCTCGGTGACGAGCTCCACATCCCCTCCGGCGCCCTCATCGACGGGACCTGGGATGATACCGCCGCGCGCGGCACCGCGCACCGGCCGGTGCCTCGGTGGGGCTCGACCTGCTCATGGTCAGCCGGCGGCGTGGAGGGTGATCGTCGTCCTGCCGTGGCAGCTGCAGCAGACCAGTGCGAAGCGGTGGAGCCCGCGGTACGGATGGACGACCTGAGAGGTGCCGCAGCGGCCGCAGGACACGGTGATGCCGTCTCCGACCGGGGTGCGGCCCTCGCGGAACCGACGGATCATGGAGTCCTCGACCGTGTCTGCGGCGATCTGGTCCGGGTTGGCCGTCGCGGCCTCGAAGGCCGGCGTCGCAGGCCGCGCGTCGGGGTCGTGGCGCCGCCGGCGGCAGCCCAGGCGTCGACCCAGGGGGGACGAGGTGTGCTGGTCACTCTGGAAAATGGCGAGGGCGAACAGGATCACCGTCACCAGCACCAGCACGGGCACGAAGATCATCAGGTCCGCCAATGTCGACCCATCCCACGGATGACGCCAGTCCATGCCGCCAGCCTGAATGCCACACCGTGCTGGCCATCCGTCCTTCGGGACAGAAGAGCCTGTACCTACCCCCAGGCAGCGTTCAGCTCGGGGTGCCGGGGAGCAGGTTCTCCTCGTCGGCTGTGATCTGCAGGGCCAGGAACTTCGAGTATGTGCGAGCCTGCTGGAGGTTTCCGCCCATGAACCAGAGACGGTCATGGCCGGAGCGGCGCCAGATCGTGCGGAGCTCACCCTCGTCGTCGAGGCCCCATACCGGCGAGCAGCGATCGGCGACCTTGTCCCCCAGCAGCTGACGGGCGCTCTCGCGCATGTTCTGGTAGCCCGTCGCCAGCACGACCACGTCGGCGGCCAACGAGGTTCCGTCGGTGAAGACGACGCCGCCCTCGGTGAACCGCTCGATCTCGACGCCCTGCTTGATCTTGATCTTGCCGTCGACGATGAGCTGGGAGGCACCGACGTCGATGTAGTAGCCACCGCCCCGAGTGAGGTACTTCATGAACAGGCCACTGCCGTCGTCGCCGAAATCGACCTTGAATCCGGCCTTCTCCAAGCCGGCGAGCAGCTCCCCGTCGAGGTCGGCGAGCACCCTGGTCGCCTGTTTGTGCAACTCGCCGACCAGCGGGAACGGCAGCGACGAGAACATCATGTCCGCGTCCTCCACCGGCGGGCCACCCTCCTCGTAGATCCCTGCGAAGAGAATGGCGATGCCGTTCTCGCTGCTCATCACGTAGCTGCTGGAGCGCTGCACCATGGTGACATCTGCACCCTGCTCCCAGAAGTCGTGGGCGATGTCGTGCCCGCTGTTGCAGGAGCCGACCACGACGGCCTTGCGGCCGGTGAATTCCCGCCCACCGCCGTGGGCGCTCGAATGGCGGACCGTCCCGGCGAACTTGTCGACGCCGGGGATCTCCGGCATCTTCGGTACGCCGCTCATTCCGGTGGCCACCACGACGTGGTGGGGGTGCAGCGTCCGCTGGGTGCCGTCCTGGCGGCGGACCCGCACCGTCCACCGCCGGGCCTCGTCGTCGTACTCGCCGCCCAGGAACTCCGTCCCCGTCCACACGTTGAGCTCCATGGCCGCCACGTACGTCTCGAACCAGCCGGCGAGCTTGTCCTTCGGAGTGAAGACCGGCCAGTGAGGCGGGAAGGGCAGGTACGGCATGTGGTCGTACCAGACCGGGTCGTGCAGAACCAGCGAACGGTACCGGTTGCGCCAGTTGTCCCCGACCCGGAGGTTGCGCTCGACAACGAGGGTGTCCACACCGAGTTGCCCGAGACGCGCCGCGATGGTGAGGCCGCCCTGACCGGCACCGATGACCACCACCCGCGGCTCGGTGTCGGTGAACTCCCGCACCGCCTCACGCCGCTCGAGCCAGCTCTGGCGGGCTCGCTGTTCGCCGTGGATCACGCCCCTGGCGCGCCGGGGGCCGAGCTGCTCCTCGAAGCCCTTCAGCGCGTCCATCGTCGTGAGCACCGTCCAGGCCTTCCAGGGACCCTCACCGTCGCCGGTCGGCATCAACCGGAAGAATCCGGAGCCGCTGGCGACGCCGGTCTCGAAGTCGAAAAAGGCCTGCACCCACCTGGTGTTCTCGTCGATCTCGACGGTGGCGGGTTCCCTGCCCTCGGTGAGCCGGAAGTCGCTGGGGCGGGTGTCCTCGAGCGCCGCGGTGAGGGCACCGGTGATGGCGCCGGTGCCGTGGAAGGTCCGCAGGTCCCAGGTGAAGGCGAGCAGGTCGCGCCACCAGCCGTCGGGCAGGAAGAGCGCCTCGATCATGTCCGGGCGACGCTGCTCGAGTGCCACACCGAAATCCGCCAACCATCCGCTGGCAACTTCGCGGGCCGACGGAACGACCGCCGTCGGTGCGCAGGGCGTCTCGAGGGTCTCGCTCATCGGGCCTCACTCCAGCACGGCCGTTCGAACCTACATCAATCCGTGGTGATGATGGGCGATGGGTGCGGCGGGGTCAACCGCCTCCGTCGTCGGCGGATGCGGTTCTGCGACCCAACCGAGGATCCGTTGCAGGCGGAGGATTGCGGTGAGAACATCCGGCGCCATGCGACGGATCATCGTGGTGGGGCCATCGGGAGCCGGGAAGACGACGACTGGGCGCGAGCTCGGTGCGCGCCTTGGGCTTCCCTTCGTTGAGCTCGACGGGCTGTTCTGGGAGCCGGGATGGAAGCAGGCGCAACCGGAGACGTTCAAGAGGCGAATGCGGACCGCCGTGTCGTCGGACAGCTGGATCCTTGATGGCAATTACATGAGCGCTGCCTCGCTGGAGGTGAGCTGGCCGCGCGCGGACACGATCGTGTGGCTCGACCTGCGGAGGCGGACGACGGTGCGCCGGGTGACGGTGAGGACGGTGAGCAGGGGCCTGCGAAGGACGGTGCTGTGGTCAGGAAATCGCGAATCGATCCGGAGAGCTCTGGCCGGCGGCTCGATCATCCGCTGGGCGTGGAGCTCACACGGGAAGTACGTCAGCCGTTACGGCGCGCTCATGCGCGACCCGGTGTGGGGGCATCTGTCATGGGTGCGGCTGCGCTCTCCGCGTGAGGTGCGGGCGTGGCTGCGCTCGCTGGTGCCTGGCACCGCGCTCTGACGGCTCGACGGATCAGGGCGGTCCGACCCGGGCCAGCACACAGCGGCTGCGAGCAGCGCGGACTCGCCGGCTGGCGGGAACGAGCTCGCACCGGCGTGTGAGACGAGACCGACGGCCTACACACGCCGTTGACGGGGATCTCCGGCCCGCCGATACTCCGCGGCGGCGCCAGGAACCAGCCTCCCGACCAGCCCGGGCAGAGCTCGACCGACCAGGTGGCCGGCGGCGGTGCAGACGCCGCCGGTCCACCCACCTGATCCGGCCGGCTTCGTCGCCGCTACGGAGTCGGGCTCGGGGTCGCCGCGGGTGCGCCGCCGTGCACCCCGCCGCGCATCAGTGGCAGGGTGAACCGCGTTTTCGCCTCCGAGCTGTCGGCGAACGCATTGCTCACCTTCGGGAATCCCTCGGAGTTGAGCCGGTCCGTCCAGTAGCTGAGCGCATCCGGGCTCTCCGGGTCGCGCTGCAGGTACCGGTGGTACAGCAGCTTCACGACCACGTCCGGGCTGCCGGCGACCGGCTCCGGGTTGCCGGTCGGTCCGGCGAACTCCCAGAAGGCGAGCAGGTCGGCCTGCGCCTGGGGGCCGCTCCTGTCACCGGCTGCCTGGGCGACGATCAGCTGGCCGACATTGGTCCATGCCAGCTTGGGGATGCCGCCGGTGCCGACGTAGCAGAAGAGGTGGCCGTGCGCGGTGGGGGAGGCGATGCTGTCCTGTGCCTCGACTCCGGCGATGGGATAGGTCGACGCCGCGAAGTAGCCCGACTCCGGGTCGGCACAGGCGCCGCTGTACGCCGTCCCCACCGACCTCCCCGCCTCGCCCTGGATGTTGAGCGCCAGCACGTGGTGGAAGTGGAGCTCGAGGTCGCCGTAGTTGGAGAACTGCTGGAACACGACGCTGTGGGCGCCGGGGTGGTCGGGCGAGGGCTGGCACTCGACCTCGGCGATCGTGGTGTCGTAGTGGTTGGCGTAGCGGTGGCAGTTCTGCACGAATGGCGGGAAGCGGGTCGCCAGCGACCGCTCCGCGGCGGTGGGATACGGGGGCGGGCCGGCCTTCGCCGCCGGCGCGACCGGGCGCCCGCCGGAGCGGGAGTGCATCAGCAGCCCGGCGCCGGCAACCGCGACCGCCACCATCGCGGCGGTGCCGGCGAGCACCGGCATCATCCGGCGGCGTCCCCGCGGGCGGTCCCCGGCGGCCGCCGGGCTGTCCGCCGGCGGCGGCGGAGGCGGCGTCGCGGCGGGCTGCGAGACCGCGGCGGCGCCGGTCGCGGCGGCCGGGGCCTCCGCCGGCGCGAGCGTCTCCGCCTCCACGGGCGCCTGCTCCGCCTCGGCGGCGGGCTCGGCGGTGCGCGCCCGCACCGCGGTCAGCTGCTCGCCGATGCGCTCGCGCGAGGGATGGGCGGCGACCAGCGCGGTCAGCTCGTCGACCAGGGCCTCGTGCCGCTCCAGCTCGAGGTCGGCCTCGATGCGCTCCTCGAGCGCGGTGAGCCGCAGCTCCTCGATGCGCGCCACCTCGGCGCGGGCCGCGCCCTCGAGGCTGACGCCGTCGAACGCCGGTCCGCGCCAGAGCTCGAGCGCCTCGCGCAGCACCGCCGAGGCGCGCTCCGGGGTGGAGCGGCGCAGCCGCCGGCCCTGCTCGACGAGGCGCTCGAAGCGGCCGAGGTCGACGTCGTCGGCGTCGACCCGGAGCAGGTAGCCGGGGGAGCGGTTCACCAGGATGCTTGGGGTGCCGCCACCGCCCCGGGTCCGGCCGGGCTCCAGCGCCCGCCGCAGCGTGGTGACGTGGGTCTGCAGCGCCTTCGCCGCCGCCTCCGGCGGGGTCCGGTCGCCCCAGAGGGCGTCGACGAGGCTCTCGGTGGAGACCACCATGTTGGTCTCCATCAGCAGCCGGGCGAGCAGCGCGCGCTGCCGGCCGGTGCCCACGGAGAGCTCGCGGTCGCCGTCCCAGACCTCGAGCGGCCCCAGCACCCTGAAGTCGAGGTGGGGCGGGGGCTCGGGAACCGGAGTGGCGGGGGTGGCGGCGGTACCCCCGGCCGCCGTGGCCCGCCTCGGGGTCCGCACCGGCGGGGGTGCGACCACCCGGGTCTCCGGCACCGGCGCGGGTGCGACCACCCGGGTCTCCGGCACCGGCGCGGGTCCGGGCTGGACCACCCGGGTGTCGGACACCGAGCCCGGGGTGGCGATGACCGTCGCCGACGAGCGGCGCCGTGCCCGGGTGGCACCGGCCCCGCGCGTCCCCCGCTCGCCGAGGGCGCGCCGCGCCGCCGCCGCCAGCTCGGTGCCGGTCGCGTAGCGCTCCTCGCGCGACTTGGCCATCGCCCTGACCACCACGGCGTCGAGCCCGAGCGGCAGCCCCGACCGCTTCGCGCTCAGCAGCGGCGGGTCCTCCGCGAGGTGCGCGTAGATGCTCGCGGCGTCGTTGTCCTTCTGGAAGGGCGGCACCCCGGTCAGCGACTCGTACAGCACGCAGCCGAGCGCGTAGATGTCGGTGCGCCCGTCCACGCTCTCGCCCTTGATCTGCTCGGGCGCGACGTAGTCGAGGGTGCCCACGTACTGCCCGGTCTTGGTGAGGCTGCGGGTGCTGCTGTTCTTGGTGATGCCGAAGTCGGCGACGTAGGCGTGGTCGGAGCTCTGCGGATCGGCCCGGGGCACCACCAGGATGTTCGCCGGCTTGACGTCGCGGTGGTACAGGCCGCGGGCGTGTGCGGCGTCGAGCGCGCCGCCGACCTGGGCGACGATCGCGACCGCGCGCGCCGCGTCGAGGGGGCCCTCGCGACGCACCAGCGCGCCGAGGTCGCAGCCGTCGACGTGGCGCATGGCGATGTAGAGGTTCCCCTCCGACTCGCCGGCCTCGTAGATGGGAATGATGTTGGGGTGGTCGATGGAGGCGGCCAGCCGGGGCTCGCGGGCGAAGCGCTGGCGCACCCGCTCGTCGTTGGACAGCTCGGTGGCGAGGATCTTGAGGGCCACGCGTCGCTGCAGCCGCAGGTCGAGCGCGAGGTACACGATGCCGACCCCGCCCCGGCCGAGCAGCCGTTCGATGCGGTAGCCGGCGAACTCGGCTCCCACCTGCGGGATGCCGCTCATGTCAGCCCCCCCCTCCCTCCACTGAGTCCCGAGAAGGATAGCCGAGCCCGGGCCCGGTGTCCTCAGCCGCTCTCGCCGTTGGCGGCGGCGGCCACCCGGCAGGCGACGAGGGTGACGTTGTCGCGCGAGCCCGCCTCCAGGGCGGCGTCGCAGGCGCGGGTCAGCAGCCCCTCGAGCGGACCCTCGCCGCCGAGCAGGCGGCCGAGCTGGTCACCGCCGAGGGGGTCCCAGGCACCGTCGCAGCAGAGCAGCAGGACGTCGCCGGCGCGCAGCTCCACCGAGAAGCGGTCGGCGTCGACGGGCTCGCCGGTGAGCGCCCGGGTGAGCAGGTTGCGTGGCGGGTCGGCGGCGCCTCCCAGCTCGAGGTGCCCGGCGCGGATCGCCTCGGCGAGCACCGAGTGGTCCTCGGTGACCTGCGCCGCGCCGCCGTCGCGGAGCAGGTAGGCGCGGCTGTCGCCGACGTTGCTGATCGACGCCCGTCCGGCGCTCACCGCCGCCAGCACCAGGGTGGTGCCCATCACCGCGCCGCCGTGGTCGCGGCGCAGCTCGGCGATCGCCGCATTGGCGCTCTCGCCGGCCTCGCCGAGGCCGGCATGGGGATCGGGGCTCACCCGGAGATGATCGGCGGCGTGGCGCACCGCCAGCACCGCGGCCTCGCGGCCGCCAGCGTGCCCGCCCATCCCGTCGGCGAGCAGCAGCAGGCATCCGCGATCGGGGTCGAGCGGCACCAGCGACCAGGCGTCCTGGTTCTCCGCGCGCACCGTGCCGCGGTCGCTGACGGCGGCGAGCTCGAGCAGGAGACCGCCGTCGGCGGCAATGGCGGCCTGCATGATCCGCGCCTCGGTCACCACCAGCCCCCTCCTCACCCGCGGGTGCATGTCCGTGGTGCCAGCATAGCCGCACCCGGGAGGAGGTGGGGATTCAGCAGTCGCGAAGCCCGGGGGTCTGGGACAGGATCTCAGGAGCCGGAACGGGTCGGGATCCGGACTCCGCCGGCGACCACGGCGCAGTTGCGCCCCGCCGACTTGGCCTCGTAGAGGGCGGCGTCGGCGCGGCGCACCAGCGCCTCGTGGTCCTCGACACCGGAGGCGCAGCCGATGCTCACCGTCACCGCGACGCTGGTCGCGCCCTCGGTGACGAAGGGCCGGCCGGCGATCGCGCCGACGATGCGCTGAGCGAGCGTCCCGGCGGCGGCGGCGTCGGTGGCGGCGCCCAGCACCAGGAACTCCTCGCCTCCCCAGCGGCCCACCACGTCCTCCTGGCGCACCCTGCGGCGCAGCCGCTCGGCGACCTGGCGCAGCACCGCGTCACCGCCGGCGTGGCCGAGGGTGTCGTTGATCTGCTTGAAGTTGTCGACGTCGATCATCAGCACCGCGGCGGGCTCCTGATGGCGGCGCGCGGCCGCGAGCATCTCCTGGAGCCGCTCCTCGAGGTGGCGGCGGTTGAAGATCCCGGTCAGCGCATCGGTACGGGTCACCGTCTCCAGCTCCGCGTTGCGCCGGCGGAGCTCGTCCTGCAGCGACTTGACCCGCAGCGCGGCGCTCACCCGGGCGATCAGCTCGCTGGCCTCGAACGGCTTGCGCAGGTAGTCGTGGGCGCCCTCCGACAGGCCCCGGACCACGTCCTCGGTCTCGGCATGCGCGGTGAGGAAGACCACCGGGATCTCGCGCATCTCCGGGTCCTCGCGGATGATCCGCAGCACGGTGTGGCCGTCGAGCCCGGGCATCTGCACGTCGAGGAGCACGACGTCGGGGCGGAGCATGCGGCAGCCGCGCACCGCCTGGTGACCGTCCTCCGCCTCCTCCACGCGCAGGCCGCGGGCCTCGAGCTGGCGCCGGAGCATCACCCGCACCACCCTCGAGTCGTCGGCGACCAGCACCAGGTGCCCCCCGCTCACCGGCGCAGCCGCCGCTCGATGGCGGGCGCGTCGACCACGAACAGGAGGTCGCGGCGCCGCGCGGACACGGTGCCGCCGACCAGCGCGTCGCGCTGCCCCCGAGGGGCCTCGCCGACGCTGCCGTCGTCGAGGTGCTCGATCCCGACCACCGCGTCGACGAGCAGGGCGAAGGGCTCACCACCGGTGTCGAGGACGATGACGTGGCTGCCGCCGGGCCCGAGCGGGGCGACCACGCTGAGGGCGAGGTCGTGCCAGCGCAGCATCCCGACCACGTCGGCCTCGAGGGTCGGCAGGGGCGTGACCTCGCTGGCGGGCCGGACCTCGCGGCAGTGCTCGACGGGCACGGCATAGTGCCCGTCACCGTTGCGGAACACGAGCACGGTGGTCATCGGCGAGCCTCCAGGCGGGCGGCGAGCAGGGCGGCGAGGGCACCGCGGTCGGGGCCCTGGAGGTCGCTGTCCGCGACCGCGTCCGCGGAGCGGGCGAGGGCGGCGCGTGCCGCGGTGAAGGCGCGGGCGGCGGCCCCGGCGTCTCCCGCCGCCTCGAGGGCGACGCCGAGCGACGCGTGGGCGGCGCCGTGGTCCGGCGCGAGGAAGGCGGCCTGCCGGAAGCTGCGGATGGCGCGGTCCAGATCGCCGGCGGCTGCGGCGGCCTCCCCGGCGGCGAGAAGCTCGCCGAGCCGAGGCAGCGCGGCCGGCGGCGGCACCGGCCGCCGGGTGCGGCTGGGGGGGCTGGGGGGGCTGGGGGCCCGGGCCGGGTGCGGGGCGGCGGCGGGGTGGTGGCGCACCGACCCGGAAGCGGCACCGGCGCCGGCGCGGCGGTGCACGAAGGCGTCACCGAGGCGCACCACCTCGAAGCCCGGCGGCGCCGACCCGCCGGCGTCCGAGGATGCGAGGAAGAGCAGCTGGCCGGGGGTGAGGTGGGCGGCGAAGCGGGCGAGCAGCGCCGCCGCGTCGGGCTCGCGCAGGTAGATGATCACGTTGCGGCAGAAGATGACGTCGAGGCCGCCGGGCGGTCCCGGGGCCGCGTCGGTGGTGAGGCCCTGCCGGCGCACCTCCACCCGTTCGCGCAGCGCGGGGACCACCTCGAAGCCGCCGGGCACGGGCCGGAGGTGGCGGGCGCGCCGCTGGGGGTCGAGGCCTCGCAGCTCGCGGTCGACGTAGCTGCCGGCAGCGGTGCGGGCAAGCGCTCGGGTGGAGACGTCGGTGGCCACCACCCGCCAGTCCGCCACCGGCGACTCGGCGAGCACCATGGCCAGGCTGTAGGCCTCCTGGCCGTTGGCGCAGCCGGCGCTCCAGACCGTCACCGGCCGCCCGGCGCAGTGCTCGCGCAGGTGCTGGGCGAGCGCCAGGAAGTGCGCGTCCTCGCGGAAGAACCAGCTCTCCTGCACGGTCACCAGGTCGCAGAGCAGCTGGGTCTCGGCGCCGCCGTCGGCGAGCCGCCCGGCGAAGTCGAGGACGTCCGCGTCCGCCGCCGCCGCGGCGTCCACCAGGCAGCGTTCCAGGCGGCCGCGCATCGCCGCCTCGTGACGCAGCCCGATGGCCCGCTCCAGCGCCGTCTCGGCGAGGCGCACGGCGTCGCTCGACCGCGTCATCGCGCGGCTCCCGCGGCGGCGGAGCGCACCGCGGCGGCAATGAGGTCGAGGGCGGTGAGCCGGTCCACCGCGCCCCGCTGCTGCGCCGCACGGGGCATCCCGAAGACCGCGCAGCTGGCCTCGTCCTGGGCGATCACCACGCCGCCCCGCTGCTGGAGAGCGAGCAGCCCGGCGGCACCGTCGTCACCCATCCCGGTGAGCACGACGCCGATCCCGGAGCCGCCGGCGTGCTCCGCGATGGAGCGGAAGAGGACGTCGGCGGAGGGGCGGTGGATCGACGGTGGCTCGGCGGCGAGCGCCACCCGCCGGGATCCGCCGAGGCCGAGGTGGACTCCCGGCGGAGCGACGTGCACCCACCCCTCGCGCAGCGCCATGCCGGCGGTCGCCACCTCGACGGGGAGCGCCGAGCTGCGGCGGAGGAGCTCGACGAACCCGGCGAGGAAGCGCTCGTCGATGTGCTGCACCAGCAGCACGGCGGCGCGGAGGCCCTCGAGCTGCCCCAGCACCCGGGCGAGCGCCGGCGGCCCGCCGGTGGAGGCGGCGATCCCGACCACGGGCATCCCCCGGTTCGCGCCGCCGAGCAGCCGCCCCCGGGTGTGCCGCACCACCGTCACCCGCCGGAGCATGCGCACCCGCCCGCGCAGCCGGCGGGCGTCGTCCTCACCCCAGCTCCGGGGGTTGACGATGCATTCCAGCGCCCCCGCGGCGATCGCCTCGCCGGGAAGCCGGCCGTCGCCGCCGCGGGGGTGGAGGACGAGGACGGGGACCGGGGAGTGGGCCATCACCTGGTCGATGACCGCGAGGCCGGCGTCGATCGCGGCGGGGGTTGCGGCGAGGTCGACGGCGAGCAGGTCGGGGCGCAGGGTGCGGGTGGCGCGGGCCGCCATCGCGGCGGTGGTCTGTGCCACCACCGAGATGTCGCCCTCGGCCTCGAGCGCGCGCAGCAGGGCGCCGCGTGAGCCGCCGTCGTCGCTCGCCACCACCACCGAGACGCGCCCCGTGCTCACCTCCGGCCGCCGAGCAGGCGGTCGACGGCGTCGAGCAGGGTGGCCTGGTCGAACGCGCTCTTCACCAGGTAGCCGTCGGCGCCGGCCTCGAGGCCGCGGCGGCGGTCCTCGTCGCCGGACCGCGAGGTGAGCACCAGCACCGCGGTGTTGCGCAGCGCCTGGTGGGCCCGGATCGCCTCGGTGAGGGCGAACCCGTCCATGCGCGGCATCTCCACGTCGGTGAGCACCAGGTCGGCGGGCCGCTCGGCGAGCCGCGAGAGCGCCTCCAGGCCGTCGCCGGCGGTGCGCACGTCGTAGCCGGCGCGCATCAGGATCGACCGCTGCAGCTCGCGCACGGTGAGGGCGTCGTCGACGACGAGCACGCTGCGCCCGGGGCGCGCCACCGGCGGGGCCGCCACCACCGGGGCGGGCCGGTGGATGCGCCGGGCGCGCTCGATCAGCGCTCCGGGCTCGAGCACGACGAGGACCGACCCGTCGGCCTCGATCGCCGCCCCGGCGACCACGTCGAGATCGGGCATCAGGCCGCCCAGGCTCTTCAGCACCACGTCGCGCTGCCCCTCCAGGGCGTCGACGCGCACCGCGTGGCTGCGGGTCGCCCCGGTGAGCACCAGCGCCGGGCCCTGCCCGCCGCCCTCCCCGGTTCCCAGGAGCACCTCCAGGTCGGTCACCGGCACCGCCCGGCCACCGGCCATGACCATCTGGCGGCCGCCGGCGTGGAGGGTGGCCGGATCGCCCGCGTTCACCGCGGTGAGCACCGCCTGGGCGGGGAGCGCGTAGCGGCGGGCGCCGCAGCGCACCACCAGGCAGGGCACCACCGCGAGCGTGATCGGGACCGAGAGGCGGAACTCGCAGCCGCGCCCCGGCTCGTTGTGCACCTCGATGCGGCCCCGGATCGCCTGGAGCTGGGCGCGCACCACGTCGAGGCCGACGCCGCGTCCGGAGACGTCGGTGAGCTCTCGCGCGGTGGACACGCCGGAGCGGAAGATGCCGCCGATGGCGGTCTCGTCGTCGTCCTCGGCGGCGGCGTTCCCGGCCGCCCGGACCGCGTCGACGTCGATGCCGCGTCCGTCGTCGCCGACCACCAGGACCACCTCCGACCCGAGCCGGTCGGCGTGGAGACGCACCGTGCCGTGGCGTGGCTTGCCCGCCGCGGCGCGCTCGTCCGGGGTCTCGACGCCATGGTCCACGGCGTTGCGCACCAGGTGGAGCAGCGGGTCGGCGAGCCGGTCGAGGACGTGCCGGTCGACCTCGGTGTCCTCGCCGCGCACCTCCCACACCACCTCCTTGCCGAGGGCGCGGGCGAGGTCGCGCACCGCCCGGTGGAGGGGATGGGTGATCGTCGACACCGGCACCATCCGGGTCCGCATCGTCAGCTCCTGGAGCTGCCCGAGGGTGCGGGCGAGGTCACGGAACTCGGTGATCGTCGAGGGCTGCTGCCCGGTGGCCTGGGCGAGGAGGTGGCCGGTGCGGAGCAGCGCCGTCGACGACTCCGTGACCAGGCGGACCAGCTCGTCGAGCCGGGCCACGGGCACGGCGATGGTCGGGGCCTCGGCGCGCGGCGAGGGCGGAGGCGCGGGGGCGGGCTCGCCGGCCCTCGCGGGCGCGAGCGGGACCGCTGCCGGCTCCGGAGCGGCGGCCGGGGGCCGCCCGGCGGCGCGGCGGAGCCGGTCCTCGAGGGCGTCGGCCTCGGCATCGTGGTCCTGCTCCCTGCCGGCGGCGTCGATCACCGTGCGCAGCCCGTCGACCGCCGCCAGGGCCGCGTCGACGAGCTCGGAGGAGATGCCGGCGCGGCCGTCGCGATAGGGGTCGAGCAGGTCCTCGAGGAGGTGGGCGAGACGGGTGACCCGGGGCAGGCCGACCATCGCCGAGCCGCCCTTCAGGGTGTGCGCCTCGCGCAGCAGCGCGGTCACCATCTCGGCGCGGCCGGCCTTGCCCTCGAGGCTGAGCAGGCTCGCAGCGAGGAGGTCGAGGCGTCCCCGGGCCTCCTCGGCGAAGAGGCCGCGGAACTCGGCGTCGTGCCCGAAGGGCCGCTCCACGGCGTCCATCCTCTAGGCGCCGCCGGTGCGGGCGGGGTCGAGCACGGTGTCGAGATCGAGGAGCGTCACCAGCCGGGCGCCGCAGCGGTGCACCGCCAGCGCCCCGGGCAGCTCGGGAGCGGCCACCACCTCGGCGAGCTCGCCCACCTCGGGAAGGGCGGTGGCGACCAGCGCTCCCCGTCCCGACGCGGTGTCCACCACCACGGCGTACGTCCACGACCCCGCCGGCGCCGCACCCAGGAGGACGCCGAGGTCGAGCAGGGGGACGATGTCACCGCGCACGTTGAGCAGCCCGCGGATCCATGCCGGCGCGGTGGGCACCGGGGTCGGGTGGGGGTCGGAGACCACCTCGCGCGCGGCCGCGACCGGCACCGCGTAGACGTCGTCCCCGAGCGGGACCAGCAGCGCCCGCACTCTCAGCGACCGCCGCCGGCGCCCACGGCGACGTCGAGGTCGGTGGCCAGGCCCGCCTGCGCGGCGGCGGCGGCGGCGATCTCCTGGGCGGTCGCCGACACCTGGCGGCTGCTCACCGTCACCTGCTCCATCGCGGACACCACCTGCTCGGTCGCTGAGCGCTGCTGCTGGGTGGTCATGCGCACCTGGGCGCAGCTCTCCACGACCCGCTCCATCAGCGCCAGCCCGGCCTGCATCTGCTTGGCGCCCTTCTCCATCGCCATCACCGTGGCGTTGGTCTCGGCCTGGGTCCCCTGGACGATGTGGCCGATCTCCCCGGCGGAGGTCTTCGAGCGCTCGGCGAGGCGGCGGACCTCGTCGGCGACCACGGCGAAGCCACGCCCCGCCTCGCCGGCGCGGGCGGCCTCGATGGCGGCGTTGAGGGCGAGCAGGTTGGTCTGGTCGGAGAGGTCGTTGATCAGCGTGAGGATGGCGTTGATGTCGGTGACCCTGGTGGCCAGGCTGAGGGTGCGCTCGCTGGAGACGCGCATGTCCTCCTGCGCCTGCTCGAGGCTCTGCCGGGTCTCCTCGGCCTGAGCCGCGACCTCGTCGAGGGTCTGGGCCACCGAGCCGGCGGCGCGCGCCAGCTCCTCCATGCTCGCCGAGGTCTCGGTCGCGGCCGAGCTCTGCTCCACGGTGCTGGCGGCGAGCTGCTCCGAGGCGCTGCTCAGCCGGAGCGCCGACCCGGCGCTGTCGGCGCTCGCGATGCGCAGCCGCTCGACCAGGTCGGAGAGCCGCTGCACCATTCCGTTGAAGGCGGCACCGAGCCGGACCAGCTCGGCGGCGCCGCCCGGGTGCACCCGCACCGAGAGGTCGCCGGCGGCGACCCGGTCGGCGGCCTGGCTCAGCTCGGTGATCGGCCGGGTGGTGCGGCGGGCGAAGACGACCGCGAAGCCGGTGAGCAGCAGCGCTCCGGCGACCACCAGGACGACGGCGAGGGTGCGCAGCCCGTCGATCGGGCTCAGCGCCGCGCCGGCGTTCTCCGAGACCACCACCGCCCAGTCGACCCCCTGGACGGTGTCGTATCCGGCGAGGACGTCGTCGCCGTTCTCGCCCGGCCCGCGGACGGCGCCTGACCTGCCGCCGAGCCCGGCCTCGACCGCGGCGGTGCGCACCTGGGTCTGGAGCGCGCCGGCGGCGATCATGGTGGCGTCGGAGCCGACCGGCATCCCGGTCCGGTAGACGAGGTGGTGGTCCTGGTCGACCGCCACCAGCTGGCTGCTGGCGCGGGTGTTGGCGTCGAGGTCGCGCAGGGTGGTCGCCAGAGCCGCCGGGCGGAGCACCGCCACGACCACCGCCTCGGGGCGGCCGTCGGCGCCGTTCACCGGGGCGGAGACGAACCAGCGGAGGTGGCCCCCCTGGTTCCTGATCGGGCTGAGCACCGGCCCCGCGGCCGCGGCCTGGAACCAGTCCTGGCCGCCCACGTCGAGGCCGAGCTGCGGATCGGTGGCGGCGATGACGCGGCCGCCGAGGTCGACGACCTCGAGCACCGAGTAGGGGTCGGAGGGGGTGGGGGGCGGGAGCAGCGCCCTGCTGGAGGCGGTCACCGGCCGGCCGCCGAGGAGGGCGGCGGCGTGGGTCAGGTCGCGGTTGCGCTCCTCGAGCCACCCCTCGAGCCGCGAGGTCGCCGCCCGGGCGAGGTTCTCGGCGGAGATCGAGCTCTCGTCGGCGATCGTCGCCGAGGCGCTCCGGCTCAGCAGCACGGCGAGCAGCACCATGATCGGCAGCGCGGCGGCGAGCACGCCGGCGAGCAGCCGGACGAAGAAGCGGCTGCGGTGGTCGGCCCAGATGGAGCGGAGATCCATGGAGGTGGGGTGTCCCCAGTGCCGCGCGCAGAGCAGATCAGCGTCGCCGACCCGGCGGCGGGCAGTCTCCGGGCGATCGACGTCTCACATCGTGTCGCCGCTCTGGGGGCCGACCACCGCCGTTGACGGATCCGTTTCCCGGTTGTCGGTCCGGCGTCGCGGTGCTACCCGTGCCGCCCGAGCAGCCGCCGCACCGCCCAGCGGAGGTCGGCCGCCGCCGACCGCCAGTAGCACTCGGCGACGTAGTACAGGCCCAGCAGGGTGATCAGGCCGATGCCGAGGTCGACGCTCCTCCGGCCCTGCTGCGCCCAGTAGACGTCGCGGAGGTTGAGCAGCAGCGCGAACTCGTCGACCACCAGGGCCGCGCCGATCCCGAACGGGATGGCGAGCCGGGGGTGCCACCGGGACTGGTCGAGGTTGAGGGCGAGGAAGCCGCTGACCAGGACCAGGGCGATGCCCCAGACGTAGTGGTGGATGTGGAGGCCGCCGCCGGTCACGATGTCGTGGAACGGGCCCAGCTGGATGTGGATCGCGTAGGTGAGCGCCCGGATCAGCCCGAAGGTGATCCCGAAGGAGAGCAGCAGCCGCAGCGCCGTCCGCCGGCGGTCGTCGAGGTGCCGGGCGGCGCTGCCGCGGAGGCGCCCGCCGAGGCTGTCGCGACCGGGGGCGGCATCGCCGGCGGGGTGGGGGCAGCGCCTCATCGCCGCGGATTCTGACGCCGCGGTCAGCGCACCGTGCCCTCGAGTCGCGCGCTCGCCGGGCGCGCGCCCGCGACCGGCACCAGCAGCGAGCCGGCCTGGTGGCCGGAGGTGGCGGCGCTGAGCTGGACGGTCACCCCGCAGCTGCCGCCGGGGGCCAGCCGCACCCGGCTGCAGCCGTCGCGGACGATCCGGAAGGCGGGGGCGGTGGTGGTGACCACCCCGACGGTGACCGCCGACGGCCCGGTCGCGGTCACCGTGAACGTGACCAGCGGGCTCAGCGCCGAGCCCGCGGGGACGGTCTCGGTGAGCCCCGGAGGCTGCACCCCCAGCGGCGCGGGGGCCAGCGCGACCGCCGGGTGCGGCGCCGGCGGTGGGGGCGAGGCCGGCGGCGGCGGGGGCGCGGGTGGGGGAGCGGCGGCGGGCGAGGGCGGGGCGGTGGGGGCGGCGGCGCGGTCGGCGGTGTCGGGCGCGGTGACCGGGCCGGTGGGTGGCGCCGGCGCCGCCGGGGGGGCGGGCGCGGCCCGCAGCGCGACCGGCGCCGGGTGGCCGCCGCCGGCGACGCGAACGCCGGTGACCCCCACCGCGGCGGCGAGCCCGGCGGAGACCACCCATCCCGCCCGCATCCCCGAGGTGAGCCCGCGGGCGCCCCGCCGTCTCGTGACCATCCTCACCGCCTCCCTCGCGCGCCTCGACGCCGTCGCCATGTGACGTCGGAGCAGCACCGGAGCTTGCGCTTCTCGTAAGGTCGGCAGGGTGGTGACCGAACGCTCGCGGGTGGTGATCGTCGGTGCCAGCACCGCGGGTCGCAGCGCGGCCGTCGCCCTGCGCGAGAACGGCTACGCCGGCGAGGTGCTGATGGTCGGTGAGGAGCCCCATCCCCCCTACGACCGTCCCCAGCTCTCGAAGCAGTTCCTGTGCGGGGACGCCGCCCTCGACGACGTCATCAGACCGATGCGGTTGACCCCGGAGCACGGGGTCGAGGCCCGGCTCGGGGTCCGCGCGCTGCGGGTGGTGCCCGAGGAGCACGCCGTCGAGCTGGAGGGTGGCGAGCGGGTCGGCTACGACCACCTGCTGATCGCCACCGGGGTGCGCAACCGGCGGCTGGCGGTGCCCGGCGCCGGCCTCGACGGCGTGCTCGACCTCCGCGACCTCGCGACCTCCGAGCGGATCCGCGCCGCGGTCCGCCCCGGCTGCCGGGCGGTGGTGGTGGGGATGGGCTTCATCGGCTGCGAGGTCGCCGCCGCGCTGCGCCGTCTCGGCGCCGAGGTGGTCGCGGTCGAGCCCCTCGCGGTGCCCCTCGAACGCAGCCTCGGCGAGACCGTGGGCCGGGTGGTCGAGGGCCTCCACCGCGACCACGGGGTCGAGCTCCGCCTCGGCGAGGGCGTGGCCGGCTTCGAGGGGTCGGGCCGGGTCGAGCGGGTGCTGACCCGCAGCGGCGGCCACATCGACTGCGACGTGGTGGTGGTGGGCGTGGGCGTCGTGCCCGCGGTCGAGACCGTGACCGGCACCGCGGTGCGGCTCGACGACGGCGTCGTCGTCGACGGGGGCTGCCGCACCACCGTGCCCCAGGTCTTCGCCGCGGGGGACGTGGCCCGGCAGCACCACCCGGTGGCGGGTCGCGGGATCCGGGTCGAGCACTGGCAGAGCGCCATCGGCCAGGGCAGGGTGGCGGCGCGGAACATGCTCGGCCACGCCGAGGTGCACGACGAGATCCCCTGGTTCTGGTCGGACCAGTACGACTGCAATCTCCAGTACGCCGGCTTCGCCGGGCCCTGGGACGAGCTCGCGGTCCGCGGCAGCCTCGAGCAGCGGCGCTTCGTGGGCTTCTACCTGCGCGAGCGCCGGGTGGTGGCCGCGGTGGCGATGAACCAGGGGCGCGACCTGCGCCGGACGGTGCCGCTGATCCGCGCCGGCACCGTGGTCGACCCGGTGCGACTCGCCGACCCCGGTGTCGACCTCCGCAGCCTGGTCCGCCAGCACGTGGTCTAGCCGCTGAGGTCAGGGCGCGCCCCGGCCCCCCTCGGCCCGGAGCCGCGCGATCACCGCGGGCAGCTGCTCGAGCCCGGCGTCGATCACACTCTCGACGAAGCGCGACCACTCCACCCCGCCCACCTCGACCTCGGCATAGCCGTGGGCCGCGGCGAGCCGCCGGCCGGTGCGCTCGTCGAGCGACAGCCCCGGGGTCGGGGTCGGGGTCGGAGTCGGGGCCGGGGCCGGCGCGGGGTGGCGCGGCGGCCGGGCCGGCGGTGCGGTCGCGGCCGGCGGCGGCGGCGGTGAGCCGGCGGCCGGTCGCCGGGCCGGTGGCGGCCCCGGGACCATCGCGGAGACGGTCTCGGCGTCCGCGCCGGCGGGCGCGGGGATCGAGATCTCGGTCTCGCCGAGGCGGATCACGTCGCCGGGGCCGATCTGCTGGGGACGGCCGGTCAGCTGCGCGCCGTTGACGAAGGTGCCGTTGCTGCTCCCCAGGTCGGTGACGAAGAGCCCATCCGGGCCGGGGGTGAGGGTGATGTGGCGGCGCGAGGCGGCGTCGTCGTGGAGCAGCAGGCCCCGGCAGTCGCGCCCCACCTCGACCCGGGCGGTCACCGGGACCCGGCGCGGCTTGCGGCCCGGCTCGCGGATCTCGACGATCACGCCCTCCATCGCGGTCAGCTCTGGAGCAGCCCGAACCGGGTGACCGTGATCTCGGTGACCGGCGTCGACACGCAGTCGCCCTTCACCGGACGCACCACGAAGGCGCCGGGGAAGGCGTCGCCCGAGGTCTGGCCGGCGCCGGGGCCGAGGCTGAAGGTCACCGGGAACCGGAGGTGCACCGGACCGCCGCCGGTGGGGAGGGTGATGGAGAAGAGCGCCTGGCCCAGGGCCGAGCTGCAGCTGCCCTCGATCACCCCGACCTCGCCGAAGGTGCCCGGGCCGGTCACCTGCCGGCCCTGCACGGTCCCGCTGCACTGGATCGTCCCGGTCTCGCCGTGGCTGCTGAACAGCGCCCGCTGGTTGGTCGTGGTGGTCCCCGGCGTCACCGTGTCGGTCCACTGGTGGACGCAGGCGGCGCTGCTGGCGGCGGACGCCGCCGGGGTCGGGTGGAGGGAGGGCGCGATCACCGCGAGGGCGGCCACGACGAGCAACAGCAGTCTTCCTCGCACCCCGCGCATGGCCTTCCTCCTGGGGCGACGGCTGCCCCGACTGCAGGGTACTCCTTCGCCGTCACCCGACCCGCCCGGCGAGGCGGCGCCCCTGATAGCCTCGGTCCATGACCGAGAGCCCGATGTCCCGGATCGCCGACCTGCGCCGGCCGGCGTGCGCCCACTGCGGGGTGCGCGCGTCCGCGGCCACCGCGCCGGAGCCGGGCCGGGTCGAGGTGGTGGCGATGGCGGCGACGGCGCTGCCCGTGATGGTCTGCCCCGCCTGCCGGGTCCAGGGCATGGGCAGCGACCGGGTGCCGCTCTGCCGCGGCTGTGCCGGGGGCGGCACCGGCTCGCTCCCGCACCTCGGCGTCTAGCGAGGCGGTTCGGGTGGGCATGCTCGACCGCCTCCTCGACCGGCGGCTGCCCCGCGACGGCGACGAGGCGGGGCGCTTCCTCGCCGAGGCCGAGGCGGCGTTCCACGAGGGCGACGCCGTGCACGCCGTGCAGCTGGCCGAGGACGCGGTGCGGTCGGGGCGGCTGGAGCCGGCCGCCGAGGTGCGGGCGCTGCTCATCCAGGCCCGCGGTCTCCGGGTCACCGCCGACCGCTCCTGGCCGCTGCGGCAGCGCGCCCTGCGCAGCGCCGAGCGGGCGGCCGCCCTCGACCCCGGGTCGTTCATGGTGGCGCTCGAGCTCGGCATGGCGTGCTTCGACGCCGGCGCCATGGAGCGCGCCGAGACCAGCTTCCGCCAGGCGGCGCTGCTGGAGCCTCGCAGCGCCCGGCCCTGGGCGATGCTCGGCCGCACCCTTCCGTACGTCCAGCGCCTCGAGGAGGCCGACGCCGCCGCCGCCGCCGCGGCGCGCCTCGACCCCTATCACCACGCGGTGCCGTACCGGGTCGGCGAGGACGCCTTCCACGCCATCGCCACCGCCGAGTGGGCGGACATCCCGGCGACGTACCAGGAGGCGCTGGGCGACACCGACGTGCTCATCCACGACCTGCCCAGCCGGGAGATGATCGAGCAAGGCTTCGTGACCCCGACCACGCTGGGGGTGTACAGCGGAGGCGGCCGTCCCCGCACCGCCGTGTCGGAGTCGCAGTGGCTGGAGCAGATCATCCTGTTCCAGCGGATCATCGAGAGCTACAGCCGGAACCAGGCCGAGCTGCAGCACCAGGTCCGCGTCACCCTCCGCCACGAGATCGGCCACAACCTCGGGCTCGACCACGCCGCGCTCCATGAGATGGGCCTGGCCTGATCGGTCACGGGGTGGTCACCGAGGCGGCGATCGCGGCGGTTCGTGGGAGACTGTGCGCAGGCTCACACGACACGGGACGTGCGCGGGATGACGGCAGGCGATCAGGCGAAGGCGCGGTACCTCGAGGGCGAGCTCCTCGACGTCGACGGGGTCACCGCCTGGATCACCAGCGCCGCCGAGGCGGTGGAGTGGCTCGCCGCGCTCGGCGCCCAGCCGGTGTCGGTGCACAACCCCGCGGTCTCCGGCAGCGCGATCCGCAGCCGGCTCGAGACCGCCGCCGGCGAGCTCGCCGGGCGGCGCAGCTTCTGGCTCGCGGGCGGCCTGATGGTGCTCACCGTGAACGTCGACGGCAGCATCGTCGCCGTGGTCCGCGAGGTCGCCGAGGCGCAGAGCTCGACCGCCGCCTGAGCGGGGGCCGCGGATGCGACCATGGTAGAGTGCCGGGGTCGAACGGATGTGCGCGAGGCGGGAGAGGGGTGGCGGAGCGGCGGTTCGGTGATCCACGCCGCGCTGTGAGGGCGGCGGTCCTCTGCGCTGTGCCGATGCTCCTCGCCGGCTGCTCGCCGGAGATCCACACCTGGACTGCGATGGCCACCACTCCGGCGCCGCGATCCGCACCGGTGACGGCCGCCACCCTGGCCCCGACCGCCTCGCCCGGCCCGACGCCCGCGGCCACGGCGACCCCGGGGCGCCCGCCGGCGGCGACCTCGACCCCGCTCCCGCCTCCGCCGGCGACCGGAGCCACCCCCACCCCCACCCCCGCGCCCGCGCCGCCCCCGGCCACCGCCGATCCCCCCGGCGGGGCGACGGGGATCGGCGACTCGGTGATGCTCGGCGCGTCGTCGGCGCTGCGCGCCGCCATCCCGTCCATCGAGGTCGACGCGGTGGTCAGCCGCCAGTGGGATCCCGGGGTGGCCACCGTCCAGTCCGATCGCGGCTCCGGACGGCTGCGCCCCACCCTGGTGGTCGACCTCGGCACCAACGGCACCGTCTCCCCGGCGCAGTTCGACGCCATGGTGCGGGCGGCGGCCGGCAGCCGCCGGGTCGTGTTCGTCACCGTGCGGGTGCCCCGGCCGTGGGAGGCGTCGGTGAACGCCACCCTCCGGGACGGCGTGGCCCGCCATCCCGGCACCGTCCTCGCCGACTGGTATGCGGCCAGCGCCGGCCACCCGGAGTGGTTCGGCCCGGACGGCTACCACCTCCAGCCCGCGGGGGCGCGCGCGTTCGCCGCGATGATCGCGGGCGCGGTCTGACCGGGCCCGACCTCCCGTCACCTCGGGCACCCACAGGCGGCGCTCCGCTGCCTCAAGATGACCCGAGCGCCGGAGAACAGCCGCCCCGGGGAGGAAGGGAGAGAACGTGGCCAGCCGCCGCCGACGCCGTCTCGCCATCGCCGCCGCCTGCGTCCTCCTGGTCGGCCTGCTCACCGGCGTCCGCGGCGGCCACGCCGAGACCCTCGGGGGCTCCGCCGGCGGCGACTCCTACGCGCTGCTGATGCGCGGGGTCAGCGGCGCCGCCGGGCCGGTTGCGCCGGTCGCCGCCCACGTCCCTCCGGAGGTGACCGCGGCGCGGCACTCGGGCACCTTCTCGTGCGGGGGCACGGCGCCGCCGGGATGCCCGATCACCGGCCTCGACGTCCTCCACGTCGCCGGCGACGCCGCCGTCGCCACCCTCGACCCGGGGGGCGCCGGAGCCTGCCCCCCGGCCGGCACCGCGCTCCCCGACAGCGGCCCGACCTCGCGGCTCGCGGCGCCCGGGGCCAGCGCCTGCGCCGGCGTCGCCCACGTCGAGCTGTTCCGGGGCAGCCCGATCGCGCTGATCGCCGATTCGGTGGCGAGCCGCTCGCTGACCCAGGGCTGCACCGGCGCCACCGGCCTCGGCAGCATCGGCGCCCTGGAGGTCGGCGGTGCCCAGCTCATCGGCGGCGCCCATCCGGTGCTGGCCAGCTCGACGCCGCCGCCCAACCAGGTGGTGGTCCTGCCCCAGGGCGCCCAGGGCGCGGCGGTGGCGCTCACCGTGGTGCTCAACGAGCAGCTCACCGATCCCGGAGGGCCGGGGCTGATCGTCAACGCCATCCACCTGTGGACCGGGCCGGCGCTGGGACCGGGGCTGCGCGAGGAGGTGGTCGTCGGGCACAGCCACAGCGCGGCGACGTGCTCGCTCGAGGTGCGCCACGAGGCGCTGCCCCTCGACACCGAGGTGGCCTACGCGCAGGTCGACCTCGCCCGGCACACCATCGCCGCCGCGGTCGCCGGCGCCACCGCCCCGGAGTGCTTCGGCGGCGACCGGCGCGGCGGCGGCTGCCACGAGCCGGTGGCCACCCTGGTCACCCGCGCCGGGGCGCAGCTGGGGATCACCGCCAACTACTCCGACTACACCCACGCCCTGGGCGCGGTGATCGTCGACCACCGCCGCGCCACCCCCGACGACCTCCACACCACCAGCCTCTGCGTCGGCGACCCGGTGGCCGGGCACCCCACCCCGGTACGCCTGGCCAGGGGGACGGACGCCGCGGCCTGCCGCGCCGCGGTCAGCGGTGAGCGGCTGGTGAGCGACTCCCATGTGGACATCGACGGCCTCGACGACCACGGCCGCCGCGGTGCCTTCTGGTGGAGCGTGCGCCCCTTCGACCACACCGGTCGCACCCTCGTCGGGCTCCGCTCCGACGGCAGCCTGCTGCTGGCGGTGGCGAGCGCGCCGCCGGGGCGGCACGGCGGCCTCACCCTGCCCGACGCGGCGGCGTGGCTGATCGGCCACGGCGCCCGCGACGGCATCGCCCTCGACGGCGGCGAGCAGGCCGACATGGTGCTCGCCGGCGGCGTCCACCCGGTGCCGCTGGAGCGTGGCGCGCCCCAGGTGCAGGTCGCGCTGGTGGTCGGCACCCCGCCGCCGCCGCCGCCGCCCAGCGGCGGCGGAGCTCAGACGGCGGGAGCCGGCGGGGTGGGTGACGGTGTGGCCCACCTCGCTGACATCGCAGCGCGGCGGCCTCGCGTCATCCCCGCGGCGGGGCGGCAGCCACCATTGCTGGTGGGCCGGCCCTGACCCTTTCGACGTCCCCGCCCGGCCCCTCTCTCCGGCCCCCACCGATCGCACCATGCTAGAGCGTGGGGGCGTCGGGGGAAAGAGTCGAGATCGTGAAGCTCAGGCGGCCAGGTCGGCGCCCTCGGTGAGGTCGCCGAACTCGGCGGCGTAGCGGGTGGCGGCGGCGTACGGGATCATGGGGACGCCGTACGCCTGACAGATCGCCTGCAGGGTCTCCTCGCGGCTGGCGACGTTCTCCGGGCTGACCGACGAGGGGTCGTTGCTGCCGCTCCGGGGCGCCCAGAGGTCGGGCTTCTCGGTGAGGCAGAGCACCCGTGAGTACTGCGCCCTGATCACCCGCTTACCGCGCAGCGTCCCGCCCCACATCAGCACCGCGCCCATCGCCATCAGGCCGCTGGTGGGGGCGCTGCGGTAGGCCCAGTAGCCGTGCACCGGGTAGTACGGGTACTCCTCGGTGCAGCCGTCGAGGGTGGTGCGGGCGTGGAGCCCGCAGCGGCAGCGCTCGTCCGGGGCGGCGTGCTTCGCGGGCTCATGCGGGGAGCACATGCACAGCGCCTCGGCGATCCGGCCGGTGGGCCACTCGTAGCGCATCGCCACGCTCTTGAGGACCGGCCGGCCGAGCTCGAGGACCCAGCAGCGGAAACCGACGATCGGGGTCGAGATCTCGTCGTCCATCTACTTTGCCGGAGCGGGCTCCTGCGGCTGGGGCAGGGGGATGACGATGGGCTCGGGTGCCGAGCGCCGCTCCTTGTGGGTGACCTCGTCCGGTGTCATCGCCTGGTCCTCCAACCCCCGGTGCCGGCGCCGCACGGCGTCGCCCACCCTCATGCAGGTTAGAACGTCCGAGCCGTGCCCAAGCTGGCGCGCCGCTCGAAAACGCGCGACGGCGCACCCGCTCACCGGTTATCCATGTCGGATAGCGCGCGCCGTGCATCTCTATCCGGGGGGCAGATGGACGGCCCCCGGCGGCTTGGCGAACATGCTCACCGTCAGGGGACCCACGCGGGGAGGGCGTTCCCGCACTGAGGAGGACTTGCCGGAGGGAGCAACGCGGTCCGGCCACCGGGACCGCGACCGCGGGTTTCCGTAGGGTTTGTGCGGTCACGACCCGCACAAGACTACGGACTGCCGTGTCGCGACCACTGAGCGCCGCCGCCTAGCATTGCAAAGGGATTGAGCAGGAGGAGGTGAGGCTGAAACGCTCGCCCGAGGCCCTGCTCATCCAGCGGTGAGGCCGGCCGGCGCGATACCGCGCGGCCGAACGGGAGCTCTTTGGCAGAAACGGAGGCTCACACAGGAGGTCGCATCACGTCATGACGCGGATAGAACAACACATGTGGGGAAGGTGAAAATATGAGGCGGGTAGATAACAGCATGTGGTCGCGATACGCGCGCTTCTCGGTGCTGACCGCGGGCGTGGCGCTGGCGGCCGCAGCGTGCGGCGGGGGCTCGGCGTCGCTGTCGAGCTCCGGGGGCAGCGGCCAGGGCTCCGGCCTCGCCGCCCAGCCACCGCCGGCGCAGGCGCCGCAGGCGGCGCCCAACGGCTCGCAGAGCCAGTCGCAGCCCGCGCCGGGCGCGGCGGCTCCCGCACCCGCCCAGGGCGCTCCGGCGCCGGGTGCCGCAAAGCCCGCGTCCGGCGGCCAGGGCGTCCTGCCCCCGGCTCCGGGCGTCCCCGCACCGCCGTTGCCCGGCCAGGGCAAGCCGGCTCCTCCCGCCAACGGCGCGAACTTCGCCTCCGACGTGGGGGTGACGGCCAGCACCATCACCTTCGGCGCCATCAACCTGGCATCGGCCACGCGCAGCCTCGGCCCGGTGGTCTCCGAGCCCACCCAGAAGATCACCGAGGCGGCGCTCACCTACATCAACAACCGCGGCGGCATCAACGGACGCAAGGTCCAGCTGCTCACCTGTGACGACGGCGGCGACGTGACCCGCGCACGCGCGTGCTACGAGAAGCTGAAGACACAGGTGTTCGCATTCCTGCCGGCCGAGACGTTCCTCACCGACGTCATCCATCCCGCGCTCGCCCAGGACCACGTCCCCTTCATGAGCTGGGGCTGGTTCCAGAGCGAATACACCGATCCATACATGTTCCCCTGCCACGCCAATGGGATCCGCGAGGCCAGCTCGATGGCCAAGTGGGTGGCGGAGAACAAGCACCCGAAGACGGTCGGGATCATGTATCTGAACGTGTCCGAGGACATCGCGGCCAAGGACATCGCGACCCAGACCCTGCAGAAGTACGGGATCAAGGTCGTGCAGAACCTCTCCATGGAGTGGGACTCCCCCGACGAGTCCCAGCACGTGCTCTCGATGCGCGTCGCCAATCCCGACGCGGTGTTCACCTTCACCTGGGCGGCTCCGCTGGCCAAGTTCTTCCGCGACGCCGGTGGCCAGAACTGGGCGCCCCCGCTCGGCTACTACTCCAACCACGTCACCACCGACCCCGGCTTCGGCCCGGTCTGGGGTGACTACATCCGCGACCACGACGCCGGCATCACGTCGTTCCTGATCCCCGAGCCCTGGCAGGAGCCGGTGTCGCCGGGCAACCTGCTCTGGGAGCAGGTCACCAAGCAGTACAGCGGCTTCGACGTCGCCGGTCTGCACTTCAAGTACGCGATGGGCCACCACATCTCGCAGGCGGCCTTCGTGTGCGCCATCGCCCTGCCGCAGATGATCGGGCCGCTGGGGGCCAACGTCACCCGGTCGGCATTCATCCAGCAGATCGAGACCCACCAGTACGACACCGGCATGGGTGTGGTGCTGAAGTGGCCACACGGTGACCACGGGCAGTACCCGTACTCCTTCAACAAGGAATACATCTACCAGTGGATCACCGCGCCGGACGGCGGCTGGGAGGAGAAGCATATCTATCCCGATCCGCTCTACCAGTAACCGGCGGTCTCACCAGCCGATCACAACCTAGAACAGCCTCCGTCCACTGCATCTCCCCAACAGCCCGGGGGACCATTCGCTTCCGCGCCCATCCCCCGGGCCTCGGGAGGTGCAATGGCGGAGGTCACTGAGAGGGACCTGAAGTCCGTGGCACTGTTCATCTCCGCCCTGATCATCGGGGTGTCCCTGGGGACCATCTATGGGCTGATGGCCTTTGGAATGGTGGCCTCGTACCGCATCAGCAAGGTGGTCAACCTCGGCCAGGCGGGGATTGCCGCCCTCGGCGCCTCCGTGTACTGGTGGATGTCCTCGCAGTGGGGCGCACCGCTGGTGGTCTCGCTCGTCGGCGGGGTGCTGATCGGCGGCGTGCTCGGGGCCATCCTCGGCTACGCCAACCTGCGCCTGGCGAACCGGGCCAAGGGCCTGGTCATGATCTTCACCCTCACCGTGACCCTGCTGCTGTTCGCGTGGGTCGACCTGATCATCCCGTCGTACAACATCAGCCCGCCGTCGCCCTTCGGCCAGGGCGGCTTCAACTTCCAGCTCACCTTCATCACCTACTCACAGATCGGCACCTTCGCCACCTGCATCGCGGTGGTGCTGGTGACCACCTGGGTGATGCGCATGACCCGGTTCGGGATGTTCGTGCGCGCCATCTACGACGACCCCGACGGCGCCTCGACGGTGGGCATCCCGCTCGGTGTCTACGTCGTCGGGGTCTGGGCGGTGGCCGGCGGGATGGCCGGGCTCGCCGGCATCCTGGCGAGCAGCCGCGTCCAGCTGGACAGCGTCCTGCTGCTCTTCGTCATGGTCTGGGGCCTGGCGGGAGCGGTCCTCGGCGGCCTCGAGTCCTTCGCCCTCGCCTTCGCCGGCGGAGTCACCCTCGGCGTCGCCGAGGGTCTCCTCGGGGGAATGCTCGGCGGCAGCCTCGGGCCGGGCCTGGAGAACCTGAGCGCGATCCTGATCATGGCGGTGGGCGTGCTCTACGCGGGCACGAAGCGGCGCCATCTCGCCCACCTGCAGACCTGAGGAGGCGAATCATGCTGCGTACCGACGACGCCGCACCCGCCGCCGCCGAGGGCGTGGCGCTGGGCTCGACCCAGGCCAACGGTCACTCCGCCGCCGCCGTCGCGCCGCCCAGCGGCGGGCTGCTGGTGCGACTCCGCGCGCAGAGCCGGCTGGTGCTCCCCGCCCTGGTGCTGATCCTCGGCACCGCCAGCTTCCTGCTGCTCCCCGGTCACCTGCTCTACGCCGGCTCCACCGCGCTGGTGGCGGGGATCATCGGCCTCGCCCTCTTCCTGCCGATCGCGGCGCTGCGCGAGATGCCGCTGAACGCGGCCGGGCTGGCCGGCCTGGGCGCCTACCTCTACGCCAACCTCGCCTCCCAGGGCGGACCCGGCCGGGTGCTGCTCGGCGGCCTGGTGGCGCTGGCGGCGGTGACCGGCCTCTCCGTGGTCGGCGGCCTCGCCTCGCTGGTGGTGACCGGCCTCTACTTCGTGGTCGCCTCCCTGGTGCTCCAGATCGGCATCGAGAAGGTGATCTTCTCCATCCCCGGGGTCACCGGCGGCGCCGCCGGTGAGGCGGTGCCCCAGCCGGTGCTCCAGGGCTGGTTCGACACCCAGCGCGCCATCTTCCTGGTGGTCGCTCTGTTCGCGATGGCGGTCGGGGCCGCGGTGTGGGCGGTGCGCCGTTCCCGCTTCGGCTACCACGCGGTGCTCGTCGGCCACGTGCCCGAGGGCGCGTCCGCGGTCGGGGTGCGCAACTGGGCGGTCAAGCTGCTGGTGTTCGCATTCTCCGGGGTGCTGATCGGCGTCGCCGGCTGCCTCTTCTCGTTCATCAACGGCACCCCTCCGGGAACGCAGTCGTTCATCCTCATCATCTCGGTGCTCTACGTCGCCATCCCCATCGCCAGCGGGATGCGCGACCTCTCCTCGGTCTGGCTGGTGGCGGCGGCCTTCACCACCATCCCGATCGTGCTCGAGCCGCTCCGGCTGTCGCCCAGCTTCCTCGCCGGCATGATCCTGCTCGTCGCGCTGATCGTCGGCGACCGCCGCGAGTGGGTGGCCGGCCAGGTGCGCCGCCTCCGCCACCGCGCCGTGGAGGAGGCGGCCGAGCCCGCGACCGAGCTGCCGGTCGCGCCCGCGCCCGTGGTCGCCGCCAACGGCGCCGCCGGCGGCAACGGCGCGGTCGCCGCCGGGCTGCCCGTCGAGCTCACCGGCCGGCGTGAGCCCGGTGACGGCGGCTTCTCGCTGCGCAGCGACGCCGCCATCTCCTCCGCCCCCGCGACGGTGCCGGCCGGCGCCATGGCCCTCGAGGGAAGGGACATCACCGTCGACTTCGGTGGCGTGCGCGCCGTCGACTCGGTGAGCGTGCGCATCGCCCCGGGCAGCCGGGTCGGCATCGTGGGCGCCAACGGCGCGGGCAAGACCACGCTCTTCAACGCGCTGACCGGCTTCGTCCCCCACCAGGGCAGCGTCCACCTGGGCGGCCGCGACATCACCGGCTGGTCCTCCTTCCACCGGGCCCGGGCTGGGATCCGCCGCACCTTCCAGCAGCCCCGCCTCGCCGACATGCTCAGCGTCGAGCAGAACCTGATGGTCGGCCACGGCCGCGGCGACGGCGCCGAGCGGCGCGAGCGGGTGGCCTGGCTGCTCGACCGGTTCGGCCTCACCGGGCTGCGCGGCACGCCGGTGGCGGCGCTGCCCTTCGGCGTGCGCCGCGAGATCGAGCTGGTCCGGGCGCTCACCCGCACCCCCCGGGTGCTGATGCTCGACGAGCCGGTGAGCGGGCTCGAGGACGAGGAGGCCGAGAAGCTCCTCGCCGTCCTCCTCGACCTCCAGGCGCGGGAGGGGTGGGGGCTGCTCGTCATCGAGCACGACCTCCGCTTCATCACCCGCGTCGCCGAGCACCTGATGGTGATGGAGGACGGCCACCTCCTCGTGGAGGGGCCGCTGCACGACGTCATGCGCCAGGAGCAGGTCCGGCGCGTCTACCTCGGTGAGCTGGTGACCGCGTCATGAACGGCACAGGCGGGCTCGAGGTCGAGGACCTCCGCGTCTTCTACGGGCCGGTCCCGGCGGTGCGCGGGGTCAGCCTCGCGTGCCGGCCCGGCGAGATCGTCGGGGTGATCGGGGCCAACGGGGCGGGCAAGACCAGCCTGCTCTCGGGGATCGCCGGGCTGGTGAAGACCTCCGGCGGAAGCGTTGCGCTCGACCGCCGGGACATCACCCGCTGGCCCGCCCACCGGCGCGGCCAGGCGGGGGTGGTGATGGTCGCCGAGCGACGCCGCGTCTTCCCCTCGCTGTCGGTCCGGGAGAACCTGGCGGTCGGAGGGTTCGGGCTGGATCGCGCCGAGGTCGATCGCCGGGTGAACCGGATCTTCGAGCTCTTCCCGAGACTGAGGGAGCGGGAGGGCGTGCCCTCCTTCCGCCTCTCCGGCGGCGAGCAGCGGATGGTGTCGATCGGGCGGGCGCTGGTCACCGGCGCCCAGTGCATCCTCTTCGACGAGCTGTCGCTGGGGCTGGCGCCGCGGATCGTCGCCGAGCTCACCGGCACCGTGCGGGCGCTCGCCGACGAGGGCCGGATGGTCGTGCTCGTCGAGCAGTACATCGGCGTGCTGCTGCGGCTGGCCGACTCCGTCCACGTGCTCGAGCGCGGGCGGATCCGGTTCGCGGGCCCCACCCAGGAGGCGGCGCGATGGCTCGAGCACCACGGCTACCTGGCGCACGCGGAGACGGCGGCGGTGACCCAGGGCGCGGGACAGACGGCGGCAGCGAGGACATGAGGAACACCACCATGGACGGATCGACAGAAGGAGGGGAGCGCATGGGCTCCAGGCGGACGACGACGGTGCGCTCGGCCCGCCGCGCACTGCTGCTCACAGCGGCCGCGGGCGTGGTGATCGGAGGCGGCACCCC
Source organism: Candidatus Dormiibacterota bacterium (assembly GCA_036495095.1). Taxonomy (NCBI): domain Bacteria; kingdom Bacillati; phylum Candidatus Dormiibacterota; species Candidatus Dormiibacterota bacterium. The sequence goes on from DASXNK010000079.1 coordinate 46,935, forward strand.
CTGGCGTGCCCACGCCGACGACGCCGGCGGCTCCACCGCCGACTGTGTGAGCGGCTGGAACTCGCTCGGCACCGTCGCCGCCATCGGCGAGGGCGCGCTGTTCCCCTACGAGAACGTGGTCGGTGAGCCCTACGCGGACGCGCTCATCGACGACACCCCCCACTCCAAGGCCAAGGCGAGCAGCGCCTACGAGGGCTTCGTCGGAGAGGTCCTGCTCGGCACCGCCTCCAAGCTCGGCCCGGACAATCCCACCGGCGCCAACGCGTACTACCCGCCCCCCGCGGAGGGCGGCTACGGCGGCGTCCACGACGCCCACGACTTCGGCCCGGTGGCCCATACCGAGGCGGTCGCGGCACCGGACCACGTCCTCGCCGACGCCCGGTCGGCGCACCTGGACGGCGGCCCCCAGGCCTCGGTGGGACCGTCCTCGGCGCACATCGAGACCAAGGTCGTGAGCGACGCCCTCTCCGGTGTCAACAGCGCCAGCGCCTATGACCTCCGCCTGGGCTCGCTGCACATCGCCCTGGCCACCACCAACCTGGTCTGGAAGAGCGACGGCAGCGAGCGGGGCACGCTCGCGAACTGGACGATGGAGCTGCACGGCGTCGAGGTCGACGGCAAGTCGATCTCCGCGTCCAACGGTGACGGCTTCTCCTTCCAGGGCCAGTCGCCGCAGCCGGGACCGGCGGCGCACAAGCAGTCCAACGACCAGTTCAAGCAGTTCACCGACGCCCTTCAGAAGGGCGGCGCCGGCAGGTTCGCGGTGGTGCTGCAGGATGGTCTGTTCGACGTCAGAGCCGGCTCCATCAACATCGACGAGGTCGGGCTGAAGATCGAGACGATCCCCGAGGCGAGCAAGGGTGGCTCGCTGCGCGGCGCCAACATCCAGTTCGCGCGCCTCATCAACCACACCAACGTCAGCCGCGGGTCCTGCGACGCGGTGAAGACGATGCCGGGCTGGACCGACAAGACCCCGCCCGCGGGTCCCAACCTTCCGCCCTACCCGCCGCCCCCCTCGGGCCAGAGCCGTCTGGCCGGACGGCAGGCGCTCACGGCGCTGCCCACGGCGGCCGGCCTGGTGACCCCGGCCGGTCCGCAGGGTGCGCGTCCGGTGGCCTGAGACCACGGCGATGGGACGAGGCGTGGCGGGGAGGTGGCTCCGGCCCGGTCGCATCGCGGCCGTGGTCGGGATGGCGCTCGTGCTGCTGCTCGCCGCACCGCTGAGGGCGGAGGCGCACGCTCGCCTGATGGGCGTGCTCCCCGCCCCCTCGTCCACCGTCCCGGCTCCGCTGCGGCAGGTGCTGCTGGAGTTCAACGAGCCCATCGACCGCTCGCTCTTCCGCGCCCGGATCGACACCGACAGCGGCGCGCCGGGGCTGTCCGGGCAGCCGGTCTTCCAGACCGACCGGACCATCCTGCTCCCGCTCCGCCGCGACCTCTCCGGCGTGCTGGTGATCAGCTGGGTGGCGATCGGCACCGACGCCCACCCGGTCCAGGGTCAGTTCGTGGTCGGGGTGCGGACCGCCGCCGGCGCCGCGTCGCTCGCCTCCAACCTGAGCCTCGCAGCCCAGCGCAGCGGCAGCTTCGAGAGCGGTGCGGGCTCGGGGTGGCTGAGCGGCGCCATCGAGGCGGCGCGCGCCGTCGAGATCGTGCTCCTGTACACCGTGCTCGGGCTGGTGCTGGTCGGCGCGCTGCTGCTCGGCCCCGGCCTGGTCCGCCGCCGTGGCGCCCTCCCCGCCGGCCCGGGCGCGGTGCTGGCGGCGACGGCCCCGACGGTGCCGGCGCCGGCGATGGCGCACGCCGGCCGCGCGCTGCTCGCCGCGGGGCTGCTCTCGGTCGCGCTGGTGCCGCTGCTGTTCTGGCTGGAGGCGTCGCGGATCACCGAGCTGATCGCCGGCGTCGGCATCGACCGCATCCTGCTCTCGACCATCGGCGCGGTGTCGGTGAGCAAGGCGCTGCTCTGGACCGGGGTGCTGGCGTCGGCGGCCGTCGCCGGGCGCCGCGCCGCCCGGGGACGGCCGCTGGGCCGTCCTCTCCTCGGCGTCGCCGTGCTCAGCCTCGGCCTCGCCGCGGCCTTCGTCGCCGGCACCCACGTCGGCACCGGCAGCGCCGGGCCGGGGTGGCTCTACATCCCGATGATGATGGGCCACGTGCTCCTCACCGCCTTCTGGGCGGGCGGCCTGGTGGCGCTGCTGCTGGTGGTGTTCCCGTCCCGTGACCCCGCCCGGATCTGGGCCGCGGTGAGCCGCTACTCCCGGGTGATGACCGTCAGCGTGGTGCTGCTGATCGGCTCCGGCCTGCTCCTGCTGCTCCGGCTGCTCAACAACCTCAACGCGCTGTGGTGCACCTCGTACGGACTGGTGGCGGGCTTCAAGGTGACCACCGTGGTGCTCGCGCTGGTGGTGGGGCTGGTGAACAACCGCCTCGTCGCCGCCCACCGCCGCGACCAGGAACTGCCCGAGACCGCCCGCCGGATGATGCGGCGGACGGGCCCGTCGATCCGCACCCTGCAGCGGGTGGTGCTGCTCGAGGCCGGGGTGCTGCTCGGGGTGCTGGTGCTCGCCGCGGTGCTCGGCGAGAGCCAGCTGCCGCCGCTGTTCAACGGCAGGGTGCTCCCCGGCGACGCCCAGGACGTCGTCCAGTCCGGGCTCTTCGGCTCGGGCTGCCGGTAGGAGAGGACCGATGGGAGAGCAGGCGGCACGGAAGCGGGAGCGGAGGGCGGGGCAGGTCCGCGTCGCCGCCGCGGTGACGGCGCGCCCGGCGGCGGCGGGGCGGCCGGCTCGGGTGATGGCGACGCTGGTCGCCGCGGTGGTGGTGATCGGCCTCGGCGCCGCCGGGTTCCTGGTCTGGCTCAGCCGGCAGAGCGACTCCGCGGTGGCCGCGCCCGGACCGCCCCCGGTGCGGCCGGCGGCGTCGTACCGCGCCGTCTACCGGGTCGCCGACACCGCCGGGCCGCAGCTCCGCGAGCAGACCGACGTCGTCGAGGTGCGCCGCCCCGACGAGGTGCGCGTCGAGCATCACGAGGGGCCGCCCCCGGGCGGGCGGATCTTCTCCGGGAGCATCGTCAACCGCACCGCCCAGACCTTCCTCCCCGACCGCAACAAGGGGTACGCCACCCCGCTCACCGCGGTGCTCACCCCCGACGTCTTCTCGGAGCCGGCGCTCGCCGCCGCCGCCGATGCCGGGACGGTGGCGCGCCTCGGCCTCGGCTCGGTGCTGGGGCAGCAGTGCAGCCGCTACCTGTACCACCACGGCGGCGGCGAGGCCCTCTCCCGGGGCGACGACCAGGAGCGGGTCGAGGTCTGCGTCACCGCCGACGACGTCATGCTGCGCCAGGCGGTCACCCTGGCCGGCCGGGTGGTGCGCCTCGCCGAGGTGGTGCGGCTCGACCGTTCCCCCGCCTTCCCGGACGGCGAGTTCAGCTCGGCGACCGGCGACACCGCCGCGGGCGCGCAGATCACCGAGAAGGTGGTCGAGGGCAGGCCCACCGACGCCGGCGCGGTGGTGAGCGGCCAGGCGCCGGCGGGCTTCCACCTCGACCGCCGGCTCACCGACAGCCATCAGGAGATCGACACCCCGCTGCTCCCCTTCTACATCGAGAGCTTCGTCCGCGACAGCGAGTTCGCGATCTCCCAGCAGCTGCTGACGGGGAACGGCGCCAGCCGGCCGTGGCAGAGCGCCGGCGGCTCGCCCGTCACTCTCGCCGACGGCAGCAGCGGGCAGATCCTGTACCACACCGGCTACGTGGAGGTGCAGACGGTGGTGAACGGGTCCCCGGTGCGGGTGCTCGCCTCCAGCGCCGAGCTCGCCCGCTGGTTCGCCGCCACCCTGCGCGCGTCGCCGTGAACGCCCTCGCTCACCCCGCGGGGTCGAGGTCCGGCTCCTCCCGGGCGAGGTGCGCCACCAGCTGGGTGCGTGAGGCCACGCCGAGCTTCCGGTAGATGTTCTTCAGGTGGTACTCGACGGTGTTGAGGCTGACCACCAGCTGCTCGGCCACCGCGTGGTTGGTGAGCCCCTGGGTCACCAGCCGCACCACCGCGACCTCATGGGGGGTCAGCGTCGGCCGATGGCGGCCGCCGGCGGCGGCGCCGGTGAGCTCGCGTTCGCAGCACTCGGCGTAGGGGCGGGCGCCCAGCCGGTCGAAGCGGTCGCGGGCCGCCCGCAGCACCGACAGCCCGGCGCCGCGCTTGCCGGTGCGCCGCAGAAAGCGGCCGTATGCGGCCTCGAGCCGGGCCCGGTCGAAGGGCGCGCCCGCCGGGTCGGTGAGCTCGATGCCCGCGCGGAACGCGGCGTCGGCTCGCTCGACCCGCCTGCGGGCCGCCTCCAGGCTGCCGCGCACCCGGGCGGCGCACCCCATCGCCCCGCGCACCCGGCGCAACCCGGCGAGCTCCTCGTAGGGGGCGAGCACCGCCTCCGCCTCCTCGAGGCGGTCGAGCCGGATCAGCGCCTCGGCGTACAGCTCCTGCCACGGCCACTGCGCCCCGGGCTCGTCGACGCCCTCGCGGCGGGGCATGCGCACCACCGGCAGGAGCGCGTCGACCACCGCCTCGTGGTCGTCCTGGGCGGCGGCGAGGCGGGCGGCGGCGAGGGCGGCGTCGGCGACGCTGCCGTCGTCCCGCACGGCGCGGGCGTGGCGCGCCGCCGCGTCCGCGTGGGCGCGGGCGCGGTCCCACTCGCCGCGTCCGGCGAGCGGCGCGGTGGCGACGCCGTGGAGCCAGCTCAGCATCCAGACCTGGCCGGCGTCCTCGCCGATCGCCGCCGCCCGCTCGGCTCGCTCGACGGCGTCGTCCCAGGCGCCGAGCCGGTACTCGGCGTGGGCGAGCAGGGCGAGGCCCGCGAAGACGAAGGCGAACGGTCCCCAGCGGCGCGCCCCGGGCTCGACCGCGAGCAGGTCGGCGCGGGCCCCGGCGGGGTCGTCGGTGGCGAGCCGGAGCAGGCCGCGCGCGTAGCTCGCCTGGACCTGTCCGGCGCCGAGCTCGGGCGGCGGCTCGGGGAGGAACGCCAGCTCGGCGAGGCCGCGCGGAGCGTCACCGGCCTGGACCAGCGCGTAGGCGAGGTGGGCCCAGGGCGCCGGGGTCTCGGTGCCCTCGGTGGCCGCGAGCGCGCGCCGCGCCCAGGGCACCGCCTCCGCCCCCCGCGCCCGGCGGATGTCCGCGAGCGCGAGCTCGGCGGCGATCCGCCCGGCCAGCTCCCGCTCGCGGCTGCGGTCGCAGCCGTCCCAGGCCCCGAGCAGGAGCTCGCGTGCCTCGGCGGGTCGCCCACCGCGGAAGGCGAGACGGCCCAGCACGTAGCGCCGGTAGGGTCCGTCGGCGCACCGCCGCACCTCCTCGATCAGCGTCGCCGCCCGGTTGACGTCACCTCCGACCAGAAGGCAGTCGACGCCCTCCAGCAGCCGGCGCTCGCGCAGCGGGGCGCTCGGGCTGAGGTCGCTGGCGCGCAGCATCGCGCTGGCGGCGCCGGCCAGGGCTCCCCGGGCCGCCTCGCGCCGGCCGTGGGCGGCGAGGTCGGCGGCGAGCGCCTCGTCCTCGCCGAGGGCGGCGGCGCTGCGATGCTGGAGGGCGGCGTCGGGCCGGGTCACCAGGCCGGCGGCGCGGCGGTGGAGCGCCGCCCTCCGCGCCGGCCCGACGTCGTTGTAGATCGCCGAGCGGGTCATGGGGTCGGGGAAGGCGATGCGGTGGTCGCGCTCGGCGTCATGGGTCTCCAGCAGGCCCGCCGCCATCGCCGCCTCCAGGGCGCCGAGGGGGTCGTCGATGCCGGCGAGCCGCTGGGCGAGGAGGAGCGGCCCGTGCTCGCCGAGGATGGCGGCGGCGACCACCAGCCGCTGCGCCTGTGGCGGGCAGAGCGCCACCCGGGCGAGCACCTGTGCGCCCACCGAGCGGGGGGCGGGCAGCGGCGCGTCGCCGGCCCGGCGCAGCCGCTCCAGCGGGTGCTCCTCGAGCAGCGCACGCAGGTGGAGCGGATTGGCGCCGGTGTGCTCGCGCAGCTGCTCGGCGAGCGACACCGGCACCACGTCCTCGGTGAGCGCGGCGGCGAGCTCGCGCACATCGCCGAGCGACAGCCCGCGCAGCCGCAGGGTGGTGCCCCGCTCGCCGTCGGCCAGCTTGAGAAGCCCGGCGGGCAGGGTGAAGGCCCGGTCCTCCCGCACCGCGATCAGGGTGAGCACCCGGTCGGCCTGGAGGCGGCGGATGGCGAAGAGCATCGCGACCAGCGAGGGGCGGTCGGCCCACTGGGCGTCGTCGACGACCAGGCACACCGGGCCGTGCTCCTGGAGGGCGTCGAGCAGCTCCACGAGCCCGGCGCCGATGGCCACCGCACGGCGGCTGGGGACGGTCGTCGCACCCAGCGCCGCCCGCTGGTCGGGCCGGGGCACCCGCGCCGACCGCACCAGCTGCTCGACGACCGCGTAGGGGAGAAGGTGCTCCTCCTCCTCGCCGCTGGCGGTGACCACCCGGAGGTCGGGGCACTCGGCGAGGAACCGCTGCAGCAGCGCGGTCTTGCCCACCCCGGCGACCCCCTGGACGAGCACCACCCGCGGCTCGCCGGCGCGGACCTCGCCGACCCGGGTGAGGAGCACCCCCAGCTCGTCCTGCCGGCCCACGAAGATGGTGCGCCCGGGGTGACGCGCGCTCGTGGTCATGCCGGTGCGGACACCTGCAGGACCCGCAGCGCGAGGTCGGCGCGGAAGCGGTCCTCGTGACGGCGGAGGTCGAGCGCGCTGAGCTCCTGGACGCGGTTCAGCCGGTAGCGCAGGGTCTTGTGGTGCACCGCCAGGCGGGCCGCGGCGGCGTTGAGCGAGCAGTCGCACTCGAGGTACGCGCGCAGGGTGGCGATCAGCGGGGTGCCGCGCTCGCGGTCGTAGGCGAGCACTGGCCCGAGCACCTCCTTCACGTAGTCGGCGAGGTCGGGCTGGTCGCCGGGACCGAGCAGCAGGCGGGTGACCCCGAGCTCGTCGAAGACCGCCACCACGCCGGCCTCGCCGGGACGCGCCGCCACCCGCATCGCGAGGGTCGCCTCGCGGTAGGCGATGCGGTACTCGAGCGGGCCGGTGTGGAGGCGGCTGACCCCCCACAGGGTGGTGAGCCCTGGCAGCACGGCGGTCATCTGCTCGGTGGCCTCGGCGGCGAGCGCCCGCGCGGCGGCGGGGTCGGCGCAGGGGGCCACCGCCACCATCGCGTCGCCGCGCATGCTGACCAGGTCGGGGCCGCCGTGCTTCGCCGACACCCGCTGCAGGATGCCGCGCAGCTGGTGCCGGGTGCGCTCCAGGCGGGCGGGCTCGAGCCCCTCCTGCCGGGCGATGAGGTCGATGTCCTCGAGCCGGCAGCAGAGCACCCGGTGGGGCCGGCGCAGGTCGATGTGGAGGCGCTCGGCGCGCCGCGCCGCCGCCCGCTGGTACTCGTCGGAGCCGTGGAGCAGGTCCCAGACGATCTCGTCGCGGGCGCCGGCCCGGGCCTCGTCGGCGGCGCGCTGCTCGAGGTGGTGGAGGGCGGTGACCAGCGCCGCCTGCCCGATCGCGATCTCCTGCACGTCGCCCGGGGTCTCGTCGCCGAGCAGGCAGACGTACCCGAAGCCGCCGGCCGCCGCCTGGATCGGCTGCACCGAGAGCCAGCCGCCGCCGTCACGCAGCCGCACCGGCGCCGGGCGGCCGCCGCCGCGCTCGCGCATCAGCCGGCGCAGCTCGGTGCCCACCCCTGCGAGGTCGAGGTCGCGGGGATGGGTGGCCAGCGTCTCCAGGGTGGGGGAGAGGATGGCGACGCGGTCGCCGGTGAGGGTGGCGAGGGTGCGCGCGATCGCGGGCAGGCCGGCGCCCTCGAGGAGCAGCTGGATGAGGGCGCGCTGCATCGCGGCCGACCGCCGGTTGGCCTCGACCCGTGCCTCGAGGGTGGTGTACGCGATCTCGAGGCGGCGCATGCCGGTGGCCTGGGCGTCGTTGAGCCGCGCGTTCTCGATGGCGATGGTCACCAGGTTGGCCATCGCCACCAGGCGGCGCACCTCGTGGGGCGCGAACACCGAGCGCCGCCGCCGCCAGACCTCGAGCACGCCGATGATCTCCCCGCGGACGGCGAGCGGGGCGCCGAGTGCCGAACGCACCGACTCCATCTGCGCCAGCGGGATGAAGTCGTCGCTGATCGCCTCGGCGCGCACGTAGTCGTCGACCTGCACCGGCGCCACCGTCTGCAGCACCCGGCCGGCCAGCCCCTGGCCGCGGGTCATCCGCAGGCTCGCGGTCTCGGGCCGGCGGTGACCGACGCAGCTGCGCATCACGATCTCGTCGCCCTCGCGCAGGAACACCCCGGCGATATCGGCGGAGAGCAGCCGCAGCGCGGTGTGGGTGATCGAGAGCAGGACGTCGGAGCCGTCGCGCACCGACAGGATCTCGGTGGCCACCTCCTGGAGCGCCGCCGCCTCCTCGCGGGCGCGCGCCGCCCGCTCGACCTCCTCCTCCAGGTCCCTGCGGAGCAGCTCGACGGCGGTCTCGGGGGGAATCACGTCGTCGCCGTCAGGGGTCGATCAGGATCTTCACCGAGGTGTGCTCCGCCAGCCGCCGGTAGGCGTCGGGGACGCCGTCCAGCGACACCCGTTCGGAGATCACCCCGGTGGGGTCGATCGCCCCCACGGTGAGCAGCGGAAGGATGCGCGGTCCGAGGCGGATCGAGTCGCCGATCGCGAAGCACAGCGACAGCTCGTCGGCGAAGGCGCGCGCCACCGGCATCGCCCAGTGCGCGGCGAAGTGCGCGCCCACCGACACCACGCGCCCGCGGCGGCGCACCAGGTCGAAGGCGGTCTCCAGCGGGCCGCTTCCACCCACCGCCTCGACCACCACGTCGGCGCCCCGCCCGTCGGTGAGCTCGTCGACGAGCTGGCGCGCACCCTCGGGGGCGCTGGGCACGCCGCCGTTTGCGGCGATCAGCTGGCGCCGCGCCGGGATGAGGTCGGTCACCACCACCGCGGCGGCACCGTAGCTCTGACACGCGAGGCTCGCCATCTGGCCGACGGCGCCGCCGCCGATCACCGCGACCACGTCGCCCGGGACCACGCCGCCCCGCTCCGCCGCCGCAACCCCGCTGGCCAGGGTGTCGCCGGCGAAGATCGCCGCCTCGTCGCTGCAGCCCGCGGGCAGGCGCTGCAGCGTGGTCTGCGCGAACGGCACCCGCAGCAGCTCGGCCTGGGCGCCGCCGAGCGGCGGCCCGAACACCGAGCCCATGCCGAACATGCACCGCTGCGGGCACTCCCAGTGGTCGCCGCGGCGGCACCACCAGCAGTGGCCGCAGGCGGCGAAGTCCGAGCCGACGACGCGGTCGCCGGGGGCGAGGTGCTGCACCGCGGTGCCGACCGCGACCACCTCGCCGACGAACTCGTGGCCGAGCGGGGTGCCGGCGGGGATGCCGTCGAGCCCGTGCCAGGCGTGCAGGTCGGTGCCGCAGATCGCGCTCAGCGTGACCCGGACCAGGGCGTCCTCGGGCGCCTCGATCCGCGGGTCGGGGACGCTGCGCACCTCGACGCGCTCCGGGCCGGCGTACACGACCGCTCGCATCGGGCTAGGCGAGCTGTCGGGCGCGCTCGTCGATGCGCGCCGCCGCGGCTCGCAGCATCTCCAGCTCGCCGGCGGTGAGCGGCAGCTCGACGATCTCGACGACCCCGGCGCGACCGATGCGGGCGGGGAGGCCGAGATAGACGTCGCGGATGCCGTAGGCGCCGTCGGCGCGCACGCAGACGGGCATCACCTCGCGGCTGTCCGCGGCCATCGCCAGCACCATCCGCGCCACCGACGCCGCGGGGGCGAAGAAGGCGCTGCCCTTCTTGAGATGCCGCACCACCTCGGCGCCGGAGTCGCGCGCCCGGGCGACCAGCGCCTCCAGGGTGGGGGCGTCGACCGTGGCGCTGAGCGGCCGGCCGTCCACGGTGGCCTGGCTGAGCGGGATCACCATCTCCTCGCCGTGGCTGCCCAGCGCCACCGCAGAGATCCGGTCGGGCCGGGCCACCCCGCCAAGCGCGGTGAGCGCACAGAAGCGGGCGGCGTCGAGCACCCCGGCCATGCCCATCACCCGCTGGGGCGGGAACCCGGTCGCCCGCCAGGCCAGCTCGGTCATCTCGTCGAGCGGGTTGGTGACCACCACCACGATGGCCCCGGGCGAGTGCCGGGCGACGTTCGCGGAGATCTCGCCGACGATGGCCGCATTCATCTGGGTGAGGTCGGTGCGGGTCATCCCCGGCTGGCGGGCCCGGCCGGCGGTGATCACCACGAAGTCCGAGCCGGCGCCGGCGGCGAGGTCGGTCGAGCCGGTCACCCGGGTGTCGAAGCCGCGCAGCGCCGAGCTGTGCCAGAGGTCCAGGGCGATGCCCTCGGCGAGGCCGTCGGCGACGTCGACGACCACCACCTCGGAGAAGCGGTCGGCGTCGGCGAGCCGTGCCGCCACCTGGGCGCCGACGTGCCCGGCGCCGACCACGGTGACCCGCGAGCGCCCGCCATTGCCGTTGCCGCTGGCGTTCGCCCGCGGCACCGGCCAGCCCAGCGCCGCGGCGGGCGCGCCCCGCCGGTAGAGCGCCCCGGAGACCGGAAGGGTCGAGGGCGGGGGTGCGAGGGAGGGCGCGGTCCCATTGCCCGGTCCCCCTGCCGCCAGGGGCGGGCGGCTCTGCGGCCGGCTCCGGGACTCGCCCTCCCCGGCGATCAGGGTGGAGGAGATGGAGATGCTGACGCCGCGCTCCCTGGCGCGATCGCGAGCGAGCGGGGTGACCAGGTCGCCGCGGGCGATGTGCAGGACGCCGTTCTCGGCGCGGTCCACGTCCTCGACACCGATGACCCTCATGACGTTCGACCCTCGATGGACTCCAGCGTCGAGATCGCCGCCCGGCCCGCGGTCTGCACCTCGCTCTCGCTGCCCGCGATGAAGAGGCGGCCGAAGCGGCCGACGGCGCGGATCTCGACGATGTTGATGGTGGCCGCCTTCTCGGCCTCGTTGGCGGCCAGGCTCACGTACGCCGCCGGCGCCGACTCGAGGACGAAGAGGCTCTGACCGGGGAGCAGCAGCGCGCCCTTGCGGAACTTGTTCAGCAGCTGCGCCTGGTAGTGGTGCACGTTGGTGATCAGCTGGGTCGAGGCGATCACCGGGCGCACCCGGTCGGACTCCTCGAGGCCGAGGTAGTCGAGGATGGCGGAGCCCGCGGCGAGCACCTCGGCCTGGCTGGCGGCGTGGATCTCGAGCAGGCCGAACTCGCGCTCGATGATCTGCAGCGCGGGGCGCACGTCCGCCGCCTTGAGGGCGACGTCGGCGACGCGGAAGACCTCGTTGCCGGGAGCCACCTCGACGAAGAGCTCGGACATGCCGGCGATGGGCACGTCGCCCTGGCATGTGGCGGCGATGTGGGCGGCGCACTGCGGCTGCATGCGGTCGATCAGCGCGAAGGTGCGTAGCTGGAAGCTGCTCATGCTCTCCGTCCGGCGATGCCGAGGGGGGTGATGAGGAGCGCGTGCTCGTAGGCGAGCACCGGGCGCTCCAGGTAGCTGGCGATGATCTCCGCCGCCCCGGGGAGCATCAGCGCGCCGCCGGCGAGGTGCAGCGGTGACGCCGAGTGGCCCTCGGTGAGGATGGAGATCGAGGTGGCGATCCGCTCGATCCCGGGACGGAGCACGCGCAGGTACTCCTCGCCGTTCTCGCGCTTCAGCCGTTCCGCCTCCTCGATGGTCACCTTCAGGGTGCCGGCGAGGATGAGGTCGAGGTGGTGGCCGCCGCCGGGGCGGTCGCCCAGCTTCACCAGGTGGCCGCCGGAGTAGACGCCGACGCCGGTGGAGCCGCCGCCGACGTCCACGATGACCCCGTCGTCGACGCCGAGCAGTCGGTTGGCGGCGGAGACCTCGTCGACGAGCTCGGTGCAGGTCAGGCCCGCCTGCTCGAGCACGAACCGGCTGGCCCGGCTCTCGGCGGCGCCCACGCCGGGCGGGTAGGCGGTGGCCGCCTCCTCGATGCGCCGGCCCAGCGCCTCCTCGGCGGAGGCCCTGAGCCGCGCCACCGTGGTGGCGGCGGCATGGAAGTCGACGATCACGCCGTCGCGCAGAGCGCGCGAGGGCAGCTGGTCGACGTAGACCGGCGCGCCGGTGCCGTCGACGACGGCGAGGACGCAGGTGGCGGTGCCCAGGTCGACGCCGCAGGAGATCGGCTCGGTGTACTCGGCCACCGGCTGGGACAGACATGCGGCCGCGCGTCGCAGCGCCTCGCGCACGGGCAGGCTGGGACGCAGGGCCGGGGTCACCGGGTGGCCAGCTCGCGTGCCGACAGGGCGAGGGCGCCCCGCCAGGGGCGCACCTCGTGGGCGACCCGCTTGATGTTGATGAGGTGGAGCGCGGTGATGTTGTCCGAGGCGATCGAGCCGGACCAGCTGCCGGTGCCGAGGACGAACGAGGGGTCGATGCCGGTGGAGTAGCCCATCCCGCCGAAGAGCGCCGGGGTGTTGACCAGGATCCGCGAGGCGGGGAGGGCGCTGAAGCGGGCGATGACGTCCGGGTCGGAGGCGTGGAGCGCGAGGGTGTGTCCCTCGCCGCCGAAGGCGAGGATCTCGCGGCAGCGCCGCCATCCCTGGTCGGCGTCCGCGGCGCGATAGACCTTGAGGACGGGCCCCAGGATCTCCGCCGAGAGCGGGGTGTGACGCCCCACCTGGTCGAGGCGGACGCCGAGCACACGGGAGGAGGCGGGGACGGAGAAGCCGGAGCGCCGGGCGAGCTCGACCGCGCTCTGGCCCACCGCCTCGGGGCGGAGACCGCCGGCTTCGGTGAAGAGCACGGCGGCGAGGGAGTCGTGGTGGGCGGGGTCGACCCAGGCGCAGCCGGCGGCCCCGAGCGCGGCCTCGAGGGCGTCGGCGACCGGCTGGTCGACGACGACGGCCTGCTCGGCGACGCACGCGGTGCCGTTGTCGAAAGACTTGGAGGTGACCATCATCACGGCCGCCTCGGTGACGTCCGGTACCGACCGATGCACGAAGGCGGGGACGTTGCCCGCACCCACCGCGATGGTGGGCTTGCCGCACGAGTAGCAGGCCCGCACCATGTCGGCGCCGCCGGTGGCGAGGATCATGGCGACGGCGTCGTGCATCATCAGCTCGCGGGTGGCGGAGAGGGTGGGGTGCTCGAGGCAGGAGATGAGGCCCGGGGGCGCGCCGGCGCGCTCCGCCGCCGCGGCGAGGACCTGGGCGGCACGGTTGCAGCAGCGTGCCGCGCGGGGATGGGGTGCGCAGACGATGGCGTTGCCGGCCTTGACCGAGGCGAGGATCTTGAAGAGCACGGTCGAGGTGGGGTTGGTGACCGGGATGATGCCGGCGACCACGCCGACAGGACAGCCGACGGCGGTGGTGCGCGCCCCCTCGTCGACCCACAGCACGCCGCTGGTGCGCATCCCGAGGAGCGAGTCGGCGACCACCTGCGTGTTGTAGAGGTTCTTGACGATCTTGTCCTCGAAGACGCCGTAGCCGGTCTCGTCGACGGCGAGGCGCGCGAGCTCCTCGGCGGCGGCGGTGCCGGCGTCTGCCATGGCGCGGACGATGGTGTCGATGCGCGCCTGGTCGGCGCCCTCGAAGAGCTCGAAGGCGGTGCGTGCCGCGCGCGCCTTGAGGCGCGCGTCGAGGATGGCCGCGAGATCTGCATCGAGCGCGGCTGCGGTGCTGCTCATGGTCTCTCCATCCGGCGCTCGGGTCGAGCGCGGAGGGCGGTCAGGACTTGGCGGAGGCGATGGCGGCGGCGGTCGCGTCCTTGCCGAGGATGACCTCCACCTCCTCGTGGGGGCGGGGGATGACGTGCACGGAGATCACCTCGCCGACCTTCCCGGCGGCGACCGCGCCGGCGTCGGTGGCGGCCTTCACCGCGCCGACGTCGCCGCGGACCATGACGGTGACCAGCCCGCCGCCGATCTGCTCGCGTCCGATCAGGCGGACGTTGGCGGCCTTGACCATGGCGTCGGCGGCCTCGATGGCGCCCACCAGGCCCCTGGTCTCGACCAGGCCCAGGGCGCCGACGGGGATCCCGTTGCCGTTGTACCCGGTGCTGGGACTCATTGACTGCTCACCTCATGTCTCGTGTCTTGTCGAATCTCGGCCGCCCCTCGACGACCACGGTGTCAACGATCCCCACCACGGCGAGGTCCACGGGGGTACCGGCGGTGCGCGCGCCGACCCGCGCGGCGCTGCCCGTGGTCACCACCACCACCTCGCCCTCCCCCGCACCGGCGAGGTCGACGGCCACGTAGGGCATGCGCTGAACGGTCGCGCCGTTGGCAGGCTCGAGGTAGTCGAGGTCGTGGACGAGCAGGAGCTTGAACCCGTTGAGCTCGGGCTCCTTCACCGTCGCCACCACCTGGCCGACGACCCGTGCGAGACGCACCACCATGCCTCCATCAACGGCCGGTCTCAGCGGTCGGAGAACCGCTGCCCATGAGGTTGTACCCGGCGCCCGGAGGCACTGGCATTGGCCATGGGGGATAGGAAAGTACGGTGAGGTGTTATCTCCCGTCTCCGTGGCCGCGGCCCCCGCGCGGCGTCAAGATGGAGACACTCGCAGCATGAGGGGCGCGCATTCGGAGGAACGTGAACACGCCACGGCACGACGCCGCAGCAGGGGTGGCCCGGTGACCCCCAGCACCGTGATCTTCGACTTCGACGGGACGCTGGTGAAGACCCGGGAGGCATCCTGGCGGCTGTTCCAGCGGACCAACGCGGAGTTCGACCTCGGCGTCGACCGCCCCGAGGACTTCTACGCGCTCTTCCGGCGCAACTTCTACGCCGCCCTCGACGAGGTGTGCTCCGGCGACCCCGCGCGCCTCGACCGGGTGCGCGCACACTTTCTCCAGCTGCTGCGCGACGAGTACAGCCCCGACCTCGTGCCCGGCATGGGGGACGTCATCCACCGGCTGGCGGGCAGCTGCACCCTGGTGCTGGCGTCGTCGAACACCATGGAGTCGGTGCGCCGCACCATGGAGCGGCACGGCCTCGCCTGCTGCTTCGCCCACGCGTTCACCGGTGACCTCGAGCCCGACAAGGCGGCGAGCATCCGCTGCTTCCTCGCCGACCCCGGCTACTCGATGCGCCGCCTCTGCGAGCCCGAGTACACGGAGGAGTGCGCGGCGGTCGCCCAGCAGGGCGACGAGGTGGTGCTGGTCACCGACACCGTCGGCGACGTCGAGGAGGCGATCCGCTGCGGCATCCGCGCCGTCGGCGTGGTCTGGGGCATGCACACCGCCGACGAGCTGCTCGCCGCCGGCGCCGAGTTCGTCGCCATCTGGCCCCAGGAGCTGCTCACCCACCTCCTCGACGACCCCACCGTCGCGGTCACCTGCGCGGTGGCGCGGACCGCCGCCCCCCCTGCCGTGACCCCGGTGCTCGACCAGGCCCGCCGCGCCGCCGCCACCCGCCGCCGCCAGCGCGTCGCCGCCGCCAGCGCTCTGGGGTCCCACGGGTGCGGGTGCGAGTCGTGTGCCGTGCCGGTCGTGGGCTCGAACGGCAACGGCGTGTCCGCAGCTCCGGTGGCCGTCGACCCGATGCTGCGTGACGCCGTGGCGCGGCTGGTGTGGCTGTCGGCGAACGGCCACCGGCAGTGACCCCCGGCTGATCCGCCGAGAACTCAACCGGCTCAGCCGTCGCCCCGCAGCGCATGCAGCTCGGCGAGCAGCGCGCGGATGTCCTCGGCCGCGTGGGCGACGAATTCGGCGTCGCGATCCGCCTGCTCGCGGCGCTGCGACGACGAGTCGCGCTCCCGCGGGGTGACGAGGAGCGCGACCCCGCCGTCGTCCTCGGACCAGACGTCGCAGCCGTGGCGGGCCCAGCGCCCGCGTGTGACCGCCCTCAGGCGCGCCTCGATCGCCGCGGTGTCGAGCGGACGCACCTCGGGCGCGGCCACCGGGTCGGGGTCGGTCCAGCCCTCCATCTCGCCGGCCTTCTCAGCGGCGATGTGGGCGGCGGCCTGGGCCTCGACCGCCGCCCGGGCGGCGGTGCCGGCCTCGGCCATCGCCGTGGCTGCGGCGCTCGAGGCGGTCCGTGCCGCGTCCTCGGCGAACGTCGACAGGGACGCGCCCCGCCCCTCGAGCAGGGCCGCGGCGTCGGCGGCGGTCTCGGCGTCGGCGGCTGCCGCATCCGCGGCGGTGGCGCTGTACGCGGCGGCGTTCGCGGCCGTGGCGGCCTCCCGGGCGGCGCTCGCGGCGGCGATGGCGGCATCCTCCGGGGTCCGGCGGGTCGTCGCCGCGATGGCGTCCGCCTCCGGCGATGCCTCGCCGGTGGCGAGCGCCGTCTCGGCCGTCACCTCCTCGGCGGCGATCATCGCGTCGGTGGCCTCCGCCCGGGCGGCGAGGGCCGCCTCGCGTGCGGCCGCCGCGGCACGCTCGGCGTCGTTCGCCGCCTCGGCGGCGGCCGCTGCCGCTGCCAGCTGCGCGGTCTCGCCGTGCGCTTCCGGGGCCCGCTCGTGCTCGATGTCCATGTCACCCCTCGACACGGTCGGGGAACCGCGGCCCCGTCCCCGGCACCGGAGTGCCGGGGACGGGACCCGGTGACCCCGGGTCAGCTGCCGCCGGGTCCACCCGAGGGATCCGGCCCGGCGAGGGCGGGCTTG
>DASXNK010000080.1 GCA_036495095.1 Candidatus Dormiibacterota bacterium
ACGAGGCTGCTGCGTGCCCTGCTGGCAATGGCGATCGCGTGCACGGCCGCGCTGTGGGCGGTGCCGGTGTTCGCCGCCACGGTGTCCGCCACATCACACCAGGTCGTCGCAGGCGGAACCCTGGACGTCAGCGCCATCGGAGGCCTGGATTCCCCCAGCCCGTTCACGGTTTCCGTCGCGCTGTGGATCGGCGCCGGCACCCCGGTGCAGTTGACGCCGGAGCTCACCCACGATCCCTCCGGAAACGCCACCGGCGTGGTCACTGTGCCCCCGTCGACGCCGCCTGGCAGCTACACCCTCGCGGTCTGCAACAACCCCGCGCCGTGCCTCCAGATCAACCAGCCCGGAAACCAACCCCCTGCGGGGACCGACAGCCAGGCGGTCGACGTCACCGCCGCTCCCACCCCCACGCCGACGCCGGTCCCCACGCCCACGGCCACCCCGACACCCGCCACCACGCCCACGCCCCACCCCACCCCGAAGCCCACCGCCGCCCACACCGCGACCCCGGCGCCGACCCCGACCGCCACGCCCACGCCCGCGCCGACCCCGACCGCCACCCCCGAGCCCACCGCGCTGCCGCTGGCCTCCGTGGCCACTCCTCCGCCGGCGGCGCCGCCGCCCTCCTCCAGGCCACCGGCGGGACCGCTCGCCTACGACGTCGCCGCCCACGCCCCCGCGATCGTCAACCTCCAGGTCACCGCCTTCGCCCTGCTCAGCATCGTCGGCGGCGGCGGCCTCGCCGGCGCCGGGATGGCGCTGCGTCCGGCCGCGGCCGGCGGCGGCCGCAGGTCGGGATCGATCGCCTCGGGCAAGGTCAAGCACGCCAAGTACGCGGGCGACCGGACCGCCCCCGGCGACCAGTCGCTCACCTGGCGCTGGCCGGGGACCGCGCTGCTCGACGGCCTCAGCCTCGCCCTCCCCGCCCGGGTCGCCCCCCGGTCACCGCTGCTGGCCCGCCTCCTCGTCGACGGCGCGCACCTGCGGGCGATGCTCGGTTCGCTCTCCCTGCTCGCCCCCGCGCTCGGGGTCGTGCTCGGCGCCCTCGCGCTCCACGACACCGGCGGCCACGCCCTGCCCCCGCAGCTTCCGCTGCTGGCCGCGATCTGCGCCCTCAGCGTCGTCGACGCGATGGCGGGCATCGCCGCCGCCCTCGTGTTCGGGGCCGGCGTCGTCCTCAGCGGCGGCCTCGCCACCGCCGACGACCTCCGGGTCCTGCTCGGGCTCGGCGGCCTCTGGTTCGCCGCCCCGCTGATCGCCAGCGCCGCCCGCCCGCTGCGCCGCCCTCCCGGCGAGACCGGGGCCGAGCGCTGGGACCGGCTCGCCGACCTCGTCATCGCCTCCCTGGTCGGCGCCTGGGCGGTGCAGAAGCTGGCCTCGGCCCTCCCCGGGCTGGCCGGCCACGCCCTCCCGGTCTCCTCCCAGACCGGGGCCCTCGCCCTGGTGGTGCTCGCCGCCCTCACCGGCCGGTTCCTGGCCGAGAGCCTGGTGACCCGGCTCTATCCGCAGCGGCTCGCCCAGGTGCTGCCGGCGAAGGTGCCGTTCGCCAGCCCGCTGCAGCGGCTGGGCGCCACCGCGGTGCGCACCGGCCTGTTCCTGCTCGTCGCCATCCCCTTCATCGGGTCGCGGTGGCAGCTCTACGTGGGCGCGGTGCTCTTCGTGGTGCCGCAGGTGCTGAGCATCTTCGAGAGCCGGTTCCCGAACTGGCCGGGCGTCTACGCGGTGATCCCCCGCGGCATCCTCAAGACGGTGCTGATGCTCTTCTTCGGCAAGGCGTTCGGCACCCTGGTCACCAGCCATCTCCACGACCCGCGCCAGCTCATCGCCGACTGCTTCGTGCTGCTCGCCCTCCCCGGCCTGGTGCTCTCGCTGCTCGACCTGGTCGCCCGCGACGGCACCAGGCGCGAGCTGACCTGGCTCCACCGCATCGGCGGCACCGCCGTCCTGCTCGTGGGCGTGCTCTTCGTCCTCGGGTACGTCGGCTAGGGATCACCGGCCCGCGGTCACCGCCTTCAGCTCGTCCATCGAGTCTCGGACCAGCTGGGGCAGGTCTCGCCGGCCGGTCTCGTCGATCCAGCGTTCGAACGCGATCCGGAAGACGGCGATCCCGGCCTCGGCGGCCAGGCTCGCGGCCGGCTCGCCGGCGCCGCGCCGGCGGAGCGCGCCGGCGAGCGCCGCGGCCAGCGATGCGAGCTTGATCAGCTCACGCTCTCGCAGCTCGGCGTTGGCGGCGATGACCGCGTGGCGCTGCCGGGCGTGGTCCCGGCGCTCCTGGAGCACCGCTCCGGCAGCCTCCAGGGCGGCGGCGACGGCGTCGATCGGCGTCGCGGAGTCGGGCGCGCCGGCGACCGTGGTCACCAGGAACTCCTGCAGCTGGCCCGCGCCCCAGAACAGGACCTCACGCTTGTCGGCGAAGTACCGGAAGAAGGTTCGCTCCGTGAGCCCCGCCCGCCTGGCGATCTCCGCCACCGTGGTCTGCTCGAAGCCGCGCTCGCCGTAGAGGGCGAGGGCTGCCTGCTCCAGCCGGCCACGCGCGTCCGGTTCCCATCGACCCACGCCCCGATGGTAGTTGATGGCAGCGGCTGACATCGGTGGTATGCTGCGATGGCAGCAACTGACATCGATCGATCCGCCAGGCCGCGTGCCGCGCGGACATCGACCGCCTGGAGGTTCTCTCATGCGCGTGTTCGTGACCGGCGCGTCCGGCTGGATCGGCTCCGCCGTCGTGCCCGAGCTGATCGCCGCCGGCCATCAGGTCACCGGGCTGGCCCGCTCGGATGCCTCGGCCGCGGCTCTCATCGCGGCGGGGGCCGACGTGCAGCGCGGCACCCTCGACGACCTCGACGGCCTGCGCGGCGCAGCCGCGGCGTCGGATGGCGTCATCCACCTCGCGTTCAAGCACGACATCGCCTTCTCCGGGGACTTCCAGGGCGCCGCCGACGCGGATCGCCACGCCGTCGAGACCTTCGGCGAGGCGCTCGAGGGCTCCGATCGACCGTTGCTCATCGCCTCCGGGACGCTCGGGCTCGCACCGGGGCGGGCGGCGACCGAACGGGACGGGCGTGATCCCGGCGCGGAGGCAGCTCGGTTCGGCGGTGCGGAGACCCGGATGGCCACCGCGCAGATGACGCTCTCCCTCGCCTCCCGCGGGGTCCGCGCCTCGGTCGTGCGACTCCCGCCGACGGTGCACGGCGAGGGGGATCACGGCTTCATGGCGAGGCTGGTCGGCATCGCCCGCGACCGGGGCGTCTCCGGCCACATCGGCGACGGGTCCAACCGCTGGCCCGCCGTGCACCGGTTCGATGCCGCGCACCTCTTCCGGCTGGCGCTGGAGCGGACTCCGGCGGGATCGGTGCTGCACGCGGTCGCCGACGAGGGCGTGCCGATCCGCGCCATCGCCGAGGTCATCGGACGGCATCTGGACCTGCCCGTGGTCGCCGTCTCTCCCGACGACGCCGGCGAGCACTTCGGCTGGCTGGCCGGCGTCCTCGCGGTCGACAGCCCGGCTTCGAGCACGCTGACCCGCGACCTGCTGGGGTGGCACCCGGCCCACCCCGGGCTCGTCGACGACCTCGACAAGGGCCACTACTTCCGCCCCCGGCAGGAGGGGTAGGAGGCAATCCCCCAGGTCGAAGAGATCGGACATGCACGCCACCCTCACCCACCGCGATGATGCTCCCGGGGGCGGACGGTCGACATCCCTGCCACAACCAGGAGGCCCGGTCATGCACCTGCCCCGCAGGCTCCTCGCGATCGCGGCGGCCGCCGCCTGCCTCGGCGCCGGGATCACCCCGGTGGCGGCCACGGTGAGCGCCCCGCCGCCGCAGCCGGGGGCGGGCTCACCCCCCGGCGCCAACGACTGGAGCTGCCGGCCCGGCCCCGCCCATCCCCGGCCGGTGGTCCTGGTCCACGGGCTCACCTCGAACATGGGCGAGAACTGGAGCTACATGTCGCCGCTGCTCGCCGCCCAGGGCTACTGCGTCTTCGCCCTCACCTACGGGGTCGATCCGCGGCTCCCCGTCCCCCCCTTCGACCAGCGGGGCGGGATGGTGCCGATGGAGCGGAGCGCGCAGGAGCTGGCCACCTTCGTCGACCGGGTCCTCGGCAGCACCGGGAGCGCGCGGGTGGACATCGTCGGCCACTCCGAGGGCAGCCTGATGCCCGACTGGTACGTGCGCTTCCTCGGCGGGGCGGCGCGGGTGGCGCACTACGTCGGCATCACCCCGCTGTGGCACGGCACCAACCTGCTCGGGCTGGCGACCCTCGACGGGCTGGGACGGTCGCTCGGCCTCTCCGGGGTGTCGGGGGCGGCGGTCGGCCTGCTCTGCGGCTCGTGCCCGGAGTTCCTCACCGGCTCCGACTTCCTGGCGAGGCTGAGCGCGGCCGGCGGCCCCACCGCTCCCGGGGTCACCTACACCAACCTCATGACCAGCCACGACGAGGCGGTGGTGCCCTACACCAGCGGCGTGCTCGACACCCCGGGGGTCACCAACATCGTGGTCCAGGACCAGTGCCCGAACGACCCGTCCGACCACGGCGCCATGGCCTTCGACCCGGTGGTCGCCCGCGACGTGCTCAACGCCCTCGACCTCGCCCATGCCCGTCCGGTGAGCTGCTGACCGCGATGCAGCCGTGCCTCTTCCAGGCCGCGGTCGAGTCCGGCGACCCCGGGGCGGTGCGCGACAGCCTCAGCGCCGACACCGTGTTCAGCAGCCCGGCGGTCTTCTCCCCGTACCGCGGCCGCGACGCCGTCGCCACCGTGCTGGCCGCGGCCATCGACGTGTTCCAGGACTTCCGCTACACCGCCCAGATCGGCGAGGGCGACCACCGGGTGCTGGTGTTCGAGGCCCGCGTCGGCGACCGGAAGCTGCAGGGGGTCGACATCCTCCGGCTCGACCACGAGGGGCTGGTCGCCGAGCTGACGGTGATGCTCCGGCCCCTGTCCGGGCTCGCCGCGATGGCCGACGCGATGCGCCAGCGGCTGGCGGCGGGGTAGCCCTCAGGCGCAGGAGCGAGCGGCGACGTCAGACTCCGTGCCCATGGAGATCTCGGAGCACATCGCCGTCCTCCGCCGCGATGGCGACCTCCTCGCCGTCGCGGCGGCCGCCGCCGGGCCCGACGCCCCGGTGCCGACCTGTCCCGAGTGGCGGGTGCGCGACCTGGTGCGCCACGCCGGCGGGGTGCACCGCTGGGCGGCGGCGCACGTCGCCGAGGGCCGGGCCCGGCGCATCGCCGACCTCGACGCGGTGGTCGCCGCCTGGCCGGGCGACGCCGAGCTGGTCGAGTGGTTCGGCGAGGGCTGTGCCCGGCTCGCCACCGCCCTCGAGCAGGCCCCGCCGGACCTCGCCTGCTACAGCTTCCTTCCCGCGCCCTCGCCGCTGGCCTTCTGGGCGCGGCGCCAGGCCCACGAGACCGCCATCCACCGGGTCGACGCCGAGAGCGCGGTGGGGCGGGTCACGCCGTTCGATCCGGAGGTCGCCGCCGACGGCATCGACGAGCTGGTGATGGGGTTCGTCAGCCGTCCCGGCGGCCGGCTGCGCTCGGAGCAGCCGCGCACGCTGGCGATCGTCCCGACCGACTCCGACTCCCGCTGGCGGGTGCTGATCGGGCCGGATGGAACCCGTGGCGTCCGCGAGGCCGGCGAGGCCGGCTGCATCCTCCGCGGCGCCGCCTCGGACCTCCACCTCCTGCTCTGGAACCGGCGTGACGCCGGCGCCATCGAGGTGCTCGGCGACGCCGGGCTGCTGGAGAGCTGGCGGAGCTCGGTGCAGATCCGCTGGCGCTGATCAGGGCAGGAACAGGGTGACGGTGGTGCCCTCGCCGGGCACGCTGGCGACGTCGACGCTGCCGCCGTGCGCCTCGACGACGTCCCGGACGATGGCCAGGCCCAGCCCCGAGCCGGGCGATCCGTCGCCCTTCACGAAGCGCTCGAGCACGTGGGGGAGCAGCTCTGCGGGGATGCCCTCGCCGTCGTCGACGACGCTCAGCTCGACCCCGGGCGGCGCGGCCGCGGGCCGTGCCACCACCCGCACCGACCCGCCCGGCGAGCTGTGGCGGAGCGCGTTGCCGACCAGGTTGGACAGAACTCCGCGGAGCCGCGCCGGGTCGGCCTCCAGCGCCGCCGGCGCGCCGCTGAGGTCGGCGCTCAGGGTGACCCCGGCGGTGGCGGCGGCGGCACGCTGCGCCTCGAGGGTGTCGTGGACGAGCACGGCGAGATCCACGGGCTCGCGCCGCAACCGCAGCGCGCCCGCCTCGGCGAGGCCCAGGGTGGTGAGGTCGTCGACCAGCACCTCGAGGCTGCGCACCGCGTCGAGGATCGGGATCATCCGCTCGGGACCGGGCGTGTAGACGCCGTCGGTGACCGCCTCGGCCTGGCCGCGGATGATCGAGAGCGGGGTGCGCAGCTCATGGGCGACCTCGGCGACCACCGACCGGCGCCGCGCCTCGGTGGCCTCCAGGCGGCCGCTCATCGAGTTGAAGGCACGCGCCAGGCTGCGCAGCCCGGCGGGTCCGCGCACCGGGACGCGCACGCTGAGGTCGCCCGCCTCGATGCGGCCGGCCGCGTCCACCAGCCGCTCGGCGGGAGCGGCGAGGCGCCGCCCGGCGGCGACCGCGGCCACCAGCGCCAGCGCTCCGAGGAGCAGCCCGGCGACCGACACCAGCCGGGCGAAGGTGCCGGTGGCCACGATCCCCAGCGCGCTCGCCAGCAGCCACACCGCGCCGGCGCCGGCGATGCCGAGCAGGGCGAGCACCAGGGTGATGGCGCAGCCGGCACGGCGCAGCATCCGGTGGGCACCGGGACCCTTCCAGCCGGCGCCTCCGTGCGGCGGCCAGGGCTCGCCCTCGGGCCACCAGGGCGGACGGCGGCGCCCGTCCCACCTCCAGGGACCGTGGCCGCCGGGCATCAGCCGGGGTCCGCGACGCGGTAGCCGACGCCGAACACGGTCTGCAGGAACCGCGGCGCGCGCGGGTCGGGCTCGATCTTCCGGCGGATGTTCTTCACGTGGGCGTCGATCGCCCGCTCGTAGGACTCGACGGCCGCGCCGCGCACCGCGTCGAGCAGCTGGGCCCGGGTGAAGACGCGACCCGGCTGGCGAGCCATGGTGATCAGCAGCTCGAACTCGGTGGGGGTGAGCTCGACCCGGCGGCCCGCCGCGCTGGTCTCCATCCGGGCGGCGTCGAGGACGAGCCCGTCGCCGACCCGGACCAGGTCGCTGCGGTCGGCGGCGGCCTCGGCGCGGCGCAGCACCGCCCGCACCCGGGCGACCAGCTCCTTGGGGCTGAAGGGCTTGGTGACGTAGTCGTCGGCGCCGAGCTCGAGCCCGACCAGCTTGTCGCTCTCGTCGCCGCGGGCGGAGAGCATGACGATGGGGACGGCGCCGTCGCGGCGGAGCGCCCGGGTGACGTCGAGGCCGTCGAGCCCGGGCAGCCCGAGGTCGAGGATGACGAGGTCGGGGCGCCGCCGGCGCGCGGCGTCGAGGGCGCCCCGACCGTCCGATGCGGTGATCACGGCGAACCCGCCGTGCTCGAGATAGTCGCGCACCAGCCGGACGATCTCGGGCTCGTCGTCGACCACCAGGACGGTCTTCACGGCGGAGATCGTAGACGGGTGCACGGCGCTGTCCCGGCGGTCACGCCGACACCGTCTCCTCGGTGCGCGGCGCCGCCACCTCAGCGCCGCCGCGACAGCCGTGCCAGGGGCCGTGGTGGTGATGACCTCCCCAGCCGAAGCCGAGCAGCCGCGGCAGCCAGAGGCCGCCGAGGAAGGTGATGACCACGAATCCGGGTCGCTGGGTGGTGATCCCCACCGCCGCGGCGCCGGCGATCGTCGCCAGCGCCCATCCGATCGCCAGGGGTGATCTGCGTTGCATCTCGGTTCTCCTCGAGCCGGCTGATTCCGGCATCTCCAGGCTCGGGCCGGGATGTGCAGAGGATGTGAACGCGATGCGGAGGTCTGCGGCAGCGCTGCGAGGACACGTTCTCCCAGGAATCTCCCAGCCGATTGCCGGGATGGTCTGAGCGACGGCCCGCAGAGTGAGGTCATGGCCGGGACGCGCCCGGCGAGAACACCAGGAGACACCTGCATGGACGACCTCGAGTACACCCCGCCGGCGCAGCCCGCCCGCCCCACCCTCTTCGGCCTCGGCCGTCGCGGCGCCGCGGCGGTGACCGCCATCGGCCTCATGACCGGCGGCGTGCTCGGCGGCTACGTGGTCTCGCACGCGGCCACCGCGAGCACCAGCACCGCCACCCCCGCGCCGAGCGGCAGCTCGTCGAGTGGCACCGCGCCGAGCGGCACCGCGCCGAGCGGCACCTTCCACTCCAACGAGGATCCCACCCACGAGGCCGGCGAGAGCGCGGCGCGTGAGGCCCAGGAGAACTCGGGCCAGATGCCCGCGCCGCCCGCGAACGGCGCCCCCGGCGGCTGACCCGCCACCCCGACCCAGCCCCTTTCCGCAGCGCGGGGCGGGGGCCGGCACCGCGCCGGCCCCCGCTCTCGTGCCCCGCCAGGTCTGGCCCGAAAGTGTGAAGCGCGGCTCGCCGGCGGACCTATGGTGCGACACCAATGGACGGCGTGCAGGAGCGAGACCTCGCGCGGTCTGCTGTCGCACCGCCGGAGCGAGAGCAGCTCCGCCGGATCCCGCTCGCGCTGCTGCGCCCCCGCTCCGACCAGCCGCGGCGGCGCATGGGGGAGCGGGCGCTCGCGGAGCTCGCCCAGAGCATCCGCACCCACGGCGTGCTGCAGCCGATCCGCGCCCGGCAGCAGGGTGAGGTGTACCGGATCATCGCCGGCGAACGGCGGTGGCGGGCGGCGCGCATGGCCGGCCTGCGCGACATCCCCGCGATCATCGTGGAGAGGGACGACGAGCGCGCCTACCTCGAGGCGCTGATCGAGAACGTCCAGCGCGAGGAGCTCAACGCCGTCGACCGTGCCCTGGCGCTGAAGCGGCTGCGGGTCACCTACCACCTCGGGTCGTGGCAGGAGGTGGGCGAGCTCGTCGGCCTCTCCCGCCAGCACGTCCACAACCTGCTCAAGGTGACCCGGCTGCCCGAGGCGATGCGCGAGGACGTCCGCGCCGGCGACCTCACCGGCAAGCACGCCCGTGCCCTGCTCCGCCTCCAGGACCGCCCCGACGAGCAGTCGCGGCTCTGGGAGCGGATCCACGCCGAGAAGCTCTCCGCGCGGGCCACCGACCGGGCGGCGCGCGCCGCCACCCCGGCGGCGGCCGCGGTGTCGCCGGCCACCGACCTGGCCTCGCTGGTCGACGAGATGATGGCCGGGCTGACCGCGGCGGGCACCGAGGGGCTGCGGGCGGCGCATCACCAGCTCCTCGACCTCCACCAGCGGCTGACCCGGGTGCTGGGAACCGGCTGAGGCGCCGCCCGGTCGAGCTCCTCCCCCGTACGAGTCGTAGGTTTCGCGACTGCTCGGACGTTGAAGGGTGGGCCACCGAGAAGGGAGAGACGGCGATGGCGGACCACCCGAGCGAGCAGCTGCCGATCGGCCAGCGGATCATGCGCTACCGGGTCCGGGCCGGCATGTCGCGAGCTCAGCTGTCCGGCCTCATCGGCAAGTCGCCGAGCTGGCTCTACAAGGTGGAGCGCGGTCTCCTCACCCCCGACCGGCTGTCGGTCCTGTCCGAGCTGGCCGCCGTCCTCCGGGTGGACATCAGCGAGCTCGCCGGCGCCCCCGTCCATCCCGCCCTGGTGCCGCCGCCGCCCGCGAACGTCGCCGCACCGGACGGCGCCGCGCCGCCCGCCCCCGAGCCGCCGGCCCCGCCGCCCGCTCCGGTCGTCGTTCTGGCCGCGGTGGAGGACGCCGCCCCGCCGGTGCCGGAGCCACCTCCGCCGCCCTGGCCCGCGACCTGGCCGTGGGAGCGCCGCCGCGCGGTCGTGGCGGTGCTCGCCGCGGCGGTCGCCGTCGTCCTCTGTGTGCTCCTCCGCGGCGCCATCTCCCCCCACGGCGGCGGCGACGACCCCCGGGCCCGGGCGGCGCCGCCGATGACCGTGTTCCCGGCCTCGCCGCAGGGGCCGCCCGGCCCCGCGGCCGCCGGCGCCCCGGAGCCGGTGGCGGACTCGAGCCCGGTGGTCGCCGCCCTCCCCCCGGCCACCGGACCGCAGCCGCCGCCGCCCGGATCGACGGCCGCGCACCCGCCCGGCGGCGCGCCCGGAGCGGCCCGCTCCCAGGGCGCCGCCGCCCGGACCTCGACCGCGGCCGCCGCCCCGCCGGGCCCGGCGTCGCCATCCCCCTCGACCCGGGACCTGGCGGCGTGGTGGCCGTGGGCCGCCGCCGCGTCCTCCGGCGCCTGCGACGGGTCGCAGTCCGGTGGCTGCAGCCAGGGCAGCGGCCAGGCGGGCAGGTGCTCGAACGCCGCCTACGACGGCGACACCGGTGCGGTGCCGGACGCCGCCTCCTGGCACCTCACCGTCCAGGTGGGGAGCGGGGGGACGCTGTGCGCCCACTGGAACAACCCGGGCATCGAGGGAACGCTCACCGGACCCGACGGACGCAGCCGGGTCGTGCACGGCGACACCTGGATGGTGCTGAGCGCCGGCCCGGGCCGGTACACGCTGCAGCTCCGCCGGGTGGACCCGAGCCGGCCGGACCACGCTCTCCTGCAGCTGTTCGTGTAGCCCGGCGGACCACGATCCCAGATTGCGCACGAAAGTGTGAAGCGCCCCTCGGCGCCGCGCCCAGCATGGCGCGGGGTCGGGCTGCACCGGCCCGTCGGTCCGGGAACCGGAGGAGTGCGCGATGCGGTTCGATGCGGTCACGTCCTGGGCGCTGCCGCTGGTGATGCGGCGCCCGCTGTGCATGGTGGCGACGCTCTGCCTGGTCGCGGCCGCGACCAGCGCGGTCACCCTCGCGGTGATTCCGCCCGACCACCTCGCCGCCGCCTCCGAGCCCTTCGACGGCCTGCCCTACGGCTCCGCGACCTCGGGCGCGCCGGCGCCGGGCCCGGTGCGGGCGGCGAACCCGCCGGTGCTGGACGCCCCGGCGTCACCGCACACCGCGTCCGCCCCGGCGCACCGCCCCGACCGGCCCACCGTGCCGGCCACGGCCGCCCTCGGAGTGCCCGCTCCGCCGCCGCCCACCGCGGGGACCGGCAGCCACCGACCCGGGCTGATCGAGCCCCACCTCCCCGCGCCGGCAGCCTCCCTCCTGGAGACGGTCGGATGGCTCATCCCCGGCGGGGGGTGACCGCGGGAGCGCCCGCCGTCCATCCGGGTTCGGCTCCGCGGGGCGGCACCATCCCAGCGCCTCGTAGCGGCCAGCGCGTGCGCCGCTGCCGGGGTGGTTGACGTGCGTCAACCCACTCTGTGCCTGATGCAGTCAGACCGAGCCGGTACGCTCCCGGACGTTCTCCGGACGTCCTGCTGACGCACCCGAACGTCACAGCCCCCTCCCACGCACCTGGACGTCAGCGACCCAGCGGAGTCGACGCCTCCAACCGGGCAACCGAGCGATGCGAAGCGGGATACCCCGAATCCTTGGCGACACGGCGGTGCAGGTCGGTGACGGCCGCATCGCTGTCGCCCTCATCTTCCTTGCCGTCATCGCTCTGATCCTCATCGGGAGGATGACGTCGGCCAAGACGAAACGACTCTCGCCCGGGGAGGACGCCCCCTGGACCGGCCGGTACGGGATGACCTTGAAGGCGCATGCGAACGTGGACAGGGGCGTTCAGCTCCCGCCGCCAAATCCGTCGCGGAAGGACGAGAAGTGGAGACTCGAGAACGCGCACTCCGGATCGGGATGGCTCGTCGTCGTCCTGGCATTGGCGGTCGTGGGCGCGCTTGCCTACGGTCAGGTCGACGTGTCGGGTCTTCAACGACTCGGCTCGAACGCGACCGGCTCGGCGAGCCTGGCACCACCTCCACCGCGGCAACCGGCTGCTCGCCAGCACCTGCGACAACATGGCCGCCACGGCGTCCGGACCCATCGTCCGAACGACTAGGGCCGGGAAGGCCGGTGGCGCCGCCATGGCGCCGCTCGCTTCCAGGGGCGCAGATCGCGTCCACACCGGCGCTGTGACCGCCGGTGCCGGCTCGGCGGATGCCCCGGCGGTCCTATCGCCCCGGGGCCACCCTCCGCGGGGCCCCGGGCAGCTCCTCCAGCACCCTCTCCAGGGCACCGCGCACCACCCGGGTCTCCTCGGCGCTGAGATGCCCGGAGAAGTACGACGCGATGCCGCGCAGGTGCACCGGAGCGGCCCGGCGCAGGGCGGCGCGACCGTCACGGGTGATGGTCGCGAACCACGACCGCCGATCCGCCGGGTCCGGCTCCCGCTCCACCAGCCCCGCCTCGACCATCTCGTCGACGATCCGGCTCACCCGGGTGCGGCTGACCACGACCCGCTCGCCCAGCTCGCTCATCCGCAGCCGCCGCTCCGGGGCGGAGCTCAGCGCCAGGAGCACGTCGTACCACGCCAGCGAGAGCCCGCGCTCCGACTGCAGCTCGAGCTCGAGGCGCCCCACCAGCGCCGCGTGACAGCGCAGCAGCGCCGCCCAGGCGGCGACTCCGTCGTCGTCCCTCATCGGCGGCACGCTACCACAGCATCGCGTGCGTCCACATCTTGTGCATGAGCACGCATCGATAGCATGGTCCACGCCGGCGGCGGGCATCGGCCGGATCATCACCGGAGACGGTCATGAACACCATCGGTCGCAAACCCGGCTCAGGGCGAGGAGCGACCGTGGAGACGTCGTCCCGGTGGAGGCGCTTCCCCCCGCCCACCACGCGCGCGAGCACCCTCCCGGGGCGTCCCCGAGCACGCCGAGGGCAGGGGGGACCGGATCGGGGCCGGCCTCCCCGTCGACAGCGGCGTCGCCGCCCCAGGCTGATTCGGCGGCCGCCGCGGTGCGCGGCCTCATACTGGCGGGCGATGCCCCTCTTCCGCCGGCGCCGGGAGCCGCCGCCCGAGCCCGAACCAGAGCCCGAGCGCGAGGCGCCGCCGGCGTCCGAGCCCGGGTACTGGCAGCGCATCCTCGAGGCCGACCAGCAGCGGCTGCTGCTCAGCTGTGTGACCGGCGACCTGCGCGGCCGCGGCCACCTGCCGCGCATGGAGGGCTCCGTCGTCGTCATCGACCGTGCCTCGGGCCCGCTGGTGCTGGGCCTCGACAACCTCGCGCAGGTCTGCGCGCAGCATCCCTCCGGCGAGTGGCCCGAGCTGGTGCGCGCCCACTTCGACTCGATGCCGCTGCGCGAGCTGCCGCTTCCTCCCGATTTCGCCAGCGCGAGGGCGATGCTCCGCGTCCGCCTCTACGGCTCCGACACCAACCTCGGCGAGGCGCTGCGACGGCCACTGACCGAGTCGGTGGCGGTGGTGCTGGTGCTCGACTACCCGCGAGCGATCCAGTCGGTGTCGTCCGAAACTCTGCAGGGCTGGGACGTCTCCGAGGACGAGGCGTTCTCGGCGGCGGTCGAGGGCACCTGGGCCGAGCCGGTGCCGGAGCGCGAGGAGGTCGGCGACCCCGACGCCGCGGGCTTCACGGTGCTCCACGGCGAGTCGTTCTACACCGCGTCGCACGTGCTCCACCTGCCCACCCTGATGCACGACCTGCCGCCCGCGGGAGCGCTGCTGGCGATCCCCAACCGGCACCTGGTCGGCGTCCACCTGCTGCGCAGCGCCTCCGGAGCGCTGGGCGCGGTGGGCGCGATGATCCCCTTCGCCGCCGACTTCCATCAGCGCGGGCCGGGGGCGATCTCACCGGGGCTGCTGTGGTGGCGCAACGGGGGCTTCGTCGACCTGCCGGTGGTGCGGCGCACCGACCGGGCCGAGCTCCATCCGCCGGGGGAGTTCACCGCCCTGCTCGACACCCTGCCCTGAGGGTGGCGGCCAGCGCCGCCACCGCCGCCGGCCTACGCATGCTCGACGTCGACGAAGCTCTGGGCCACCGCCACCCGCAGCCCCTCGGCGGCGAGCAGGAAGTCCCCGGGGATGTTGCCGGCGAGCTCGCCGTCGAGGATGACCCCCTGGAGGGTGTCGCTGTGGACGCGCAGGCCGCCGGTGTGCTCGAGGAGGAGGCCACGGGGCAGCCGGTGGGGGCGGAACACCACCGACACCGCCGCGGCGATCAGGCGGTGCAGCGGCATGTCCTCGACGGCGAGGACGTCGAGGCGCCGGTCGTCGAGGTCCGATCCGGGGAGGGCCAGCCGCAGCCAGCCGCCGAAGATCGGCGCGTTGACCACGGAGAGATGGATGACGGTGGTCTCGACCTGCCGGCCGTCGAGGTGGAGCGTGCAGGTGAAGGGGTTGCGGTGCCGCAGCGCGACCAGCGCGGCCACCGCGTAGGTGAGATGGCGGAGGCGCCGCCGGATCGTCGGCCGGGTCGCCAGCTTGGCGAACTCGACGTCGATGCCCATGGCGGCGGCGTGGACGAAGTGGCGGGCGGGAGCTCCGGGGGTCACGAACTGGCCGACGTCGATGGTGGCCACCTTGCCGTCGACGAGCACGCGCACCGCGTCCTCGACCCGGGCGGGGATGCAGAGGCTGCGGGCGACGTCGTTCGACGTCCCCAGGGGGAGGATGCCCAGCACCGCGCCGGTGTCGGCGACGCAGCCGACCACCGCTCCCACGGTGCCGTCGCCCCCGGCGGCGACGATCAGCGGCCGCTCGGGCTCGGGCCGCGCCGCCCACCCCTCGACCCTGCCCAGCTCGCGGATGTCCACCTCCTCGACGATCTCCAGCCCGTTGCGGACGAGGGCGTCCCGGGCGGTGCCGAGCAGCCGCGCCGACCTCCCGGCGTGCGGATTGCTGACCAGGACGACGGTGCGCGGCAGCTGTGACATGGGTGATCCAGGCTACCGCTCGGGACGGCGCACACGGCCCGGGCGGTGATCGGTGACACTGGAGTCCATGAGTGAGCAGTCCGAGGCGCTGGAGCGCATCGCCGGCTCGATCGCTCCCCTGCGGTCGTCCACCCCGGCCGAGGTGCGGGACATGACGGAGCGCCCGTTCGCCGTGACCGCGAACCTCGCCCGGTGGCTGGTCGAGAACCGCAGCGACCTCGCGGACACCGAGCTCAGGGCGCTCTTCGACGCCATCGAGCGGCAGCTTCTCGCCGGCAGCAGACCGGTCCGCGAGCTGGTGGCCGAGGGGCTGCTCGAGGACCTGCAGACCCTCGGCGCCAAGCAGGGGACGCCGGACGAGGCGTGGGTCCAGCACCTCGGCGCGCGCACGCTGCAGACCTGGCGGCTGATCCAGGACCTCTGGGCGGGCCGCATCACCGCTGAGGACTACCGGCGCCGGCTGTGATCTCCGCGCCCCGCGCCGGGATTCTCCCGGGGAGCGCCGCTGGCGACCCCGATCGGATTCGAACCGACGATCTCCACCTTGACAGGGTGGCGTGTTAGGCCAGGCTACACCACGGGGCCGCGGGCGCTGCCGGGATGATAGCACCGGCCTCCGGCGGCCTCGGCCGGCATCCCGGCGCCGCCGCGGACCGCCCGCCTCCGTAGAATCGTCCGAGATGCAGCTGTACGACACGGCGGCACGCACGGTGCGGCCCCTCGAGCCCGCCGGCGACCCCGTGAGCCTCTACGTCTGCGGCATCACGCCCTACGACGCCGCCCACCTCGGCCACGCCTTCACCTACCACGTCTTCGACGTGATCACCCGGCGGCTGCAGGCGGCGGGCCGGGAGGTGCGGAGCGTCCGCAACGTCACCGACATCGACGACGACATCTTCCGGGTCGCCCGCGAGCGCGGCGTCGACGCCCGGGCGCTGGTCGCCTTCCAGGTGTCGCGCTTCGACATGGAGATGGCGAGCATCGACATCCTGCCGGTGACGGTGCCGTACGCCTCGGCGCACGTCCCCGAGATGGTCGACTGGATCGGCCGGCTGGAGGCCGCCGGCTTCGCCTACCCGCGGGACGGCCGGGTGTACTTCGACACCGCAAGGTTCGACCGCTACGGAAGCCTCAGCGGCCTCGACCGCGAGCAGATGATCGCGCTCAGCCGCGAGCGTGGCGCCGATCCCGACGACCCCCGCAAGCGCGACCCGCTCGACTTCATCCTGTGGCAGCCCTCGCTGCCCGACGAGCCGCACTGGCCCAGCCCCTGGGGCGACGGCCGTCCCGGCTGGCACATCGAGTGCTCGGTGCTCGCCACCCGCGAGCTGGGCGAGACCGTCGACATCCACGGCGGCGGTGACGACCTCGTCTATCCCCACCACGAGTCGGAGATCGCCCAGACCGAGGCGCTCCAGGAGCAGCCCCTCGCCCGGCACTGGGTGCACGTCGCGATGGTGCAGCTCGACGGCGTGAAGATGAGCAAGTCACTCGGCAACCTGGTGTTCGTCCGCGACCTCGTCGCCAGGGCGCATCCGGGGGCGGCAAGGCTGGTGCTCGCGGCCCACCACTACCGCACCTCCTGGTCCTACACCGAGGACGACCTCGAGGCCGCGCAGCGCCGCCACCACTCCTGGTCCGGGGCGTTCGGCGAGGGCGAGCGGCTCGGGCTGACCATCGACCCCGACGAGGCCGCCGCCGCCGAGCGCGAGTTCTTCGCCCGGCTCGACGACGACCTCGACACCCCGGGGGCGCTGCTCGTGCTCGACCGGATCGCCACCGGGGCGAGCCGGTCTCAGGCGGGCGCCGGGGTTCCCGTGGCGCCGCTGATGGCACGGCTCAGCGGGGTGATCGGCGTGGAGCTGGACCGCATCGTCACCCGGGAGCTGACGACTCCGCACTCGGCGAGCTGAGCGGGCGGCGCAGCGCCTCGGCGACCCGGCGCAGCTCGTCCATCAGCTCGCCGAACTGCGCGAAGGTGAGCGACTGGGGACCGTCGCTGAGCGCCTCGTCGGGGTTCGGATGCACCTCGACCATGAGCCCGTCGGCCCCGCTGGCGAGCGCGGCGAGGGCCATGGGGGCGACCAGGTGGCGGTGCCCGGTGGCGTGGGAGGGGTCGACGATGATGGGGAGATGGGAGAGCGAGCGCACCAGCGGCACCGCGCTGAGGTCGAGGGTGTTGCGGGTCGCGGTCTCGAAGGTGCGCACCCCGCGCTCGCAGAGGACCACGTCCCGGTTGCCGTGGCTGACCACGTACTCGGCGCTGAGCAGCCACTCCTCGACGGTGTTGCTGAGGCCGCGCTTCAGCATCACCGGCCTGCCCGCCTGCCCGACCGCCTCGAGGAGGGAGAAGTTCTGGGCGTTGCGGGTGCCCACCTGGAGCATGTCGGCGCTGGCGGCGACGAGCTCGACGTCGGCGGGGGTGAGCACCTCGGTGACCACCGGCAGCCCGGTCTCCTCGCGCGCCCGGACCAGCAGCTCGAGCCCGGCGGCGCCGAGCCCGCGGAACGAGTACGGGTTGGTGCGGGGCTTGTAGGCGCCGCCGCGGAGCATCACCGCGCCGGCGGCGCGCACCGCCCGCGCCGTGGAGGTCAGCTGGGCCTGGTCCTCGACCGCGCAGGGGCCGGCGATCACCGAGAACTCGGTGCCGCCGAAGCGCACCCCGGCGACGTCGACCACGGTGCGCTCCGGCTGCCACTCCCGGCCCACCTGCTTGTACGGCTTGCTCACCGGAATGGCGTCGACCACCCCGGGCAGGCCGACGACGTGGTCGCGCACCCCGATCGGGTTGGCACCCAGCACCCCGATCGCCAGCCGCTCGGCGCCGGGCAGCTCGATCGGCTGGTAGCCGTGCTGGCGAACGTGGGCGAGCACCGCGTCGATCTCGGGGCGGGTGGCCTGCGCCCGCATGAGGATGAGCATGGCGCGGTCATCCTCGCAGATCGCCACGGGGGCGGCGCCGGAGGTGCGCCGGAGGTGGTCCGGCGCATACGATCGGAGCACCCTCATGGCGACAGTGGCTCGCGCCGTCCGGCGTCTCTCCACCCGTGACTCGGGACCCGTTCTCGACCTCCTCGACGCCGACCCGGTCGGCAACGCGTTCCTGCGCAGCGAGCTCCGCCTGGGAGCGCTGACCGGCAGCGGCTGGTGGGGGGTGGAGCACCGCGGGCTGATCACCGCCGCGCTCCTCGCCGGCGCCCTGGTGATCCCGTGCGTCCCCGGCCAGGAGGACGCCGAGCTGCTCGCCGGGGTGCTCGACCGCCACTCGCCGCCACGGATGATGGTGGGACGCCGCGAGCAGGTCCACGCCCTCCACCGCGCCCGGCGGCTGGCGCCGGAGCCGCGCGAGGTGCGCGACCCCCAGCCGCTGATGGCGGTGTACCGCGGCCGGCTGCGGGGCCGGCCCAGCCCCGCGGTGCGCCGCGCCGAGCTCACCGACCTCGACCTGCTGGTGGTGGCAGCGGCGGCGATGCACCGCGAGGAGATGGGCATCGACCCCCTCGCCATCGACCCCGCCGGCTGGCGAGCCCGGATGGCGGTGCTCATCGACCGGGGCTGGAGCTGGGTGTGGATCGAGGAGGGCACGGTGCTCTTCAAGGCGGAGCTGAGCGCCTGGACCGCCGAGGTGGTGCAGGTGCAGGGCGTGTACACGGCGCCGTCGGCGCGCGGCCGCGGCATCGCCACCGCCGGCCTCGCCGCGGTCTGCGCGGCGCTCCACGACGAGGTGCCCACCTGCTCGCTCTACGTCAACCACTTCAACGTGGCGGCGCTGCGCGTCTACACCCGGCTCGGGTTCGAGACCGTCGGCGAGTTCGCCACGATCATCCTCTGAGCGCCGGGGTGATCGCTGCGCACCGCGGTGGTACCGTGACCTCCGTGATCGAAGCCCGTGCCACCGCCACCATGCCGGTGCCGCCGGACGAGGTGTTCGCGGCGGCGACCGATCTCGAGCACGCCGACTGGCTCCCCGCCGTCCGCGGTATGCGCCGCATCGCGGGCTCGGCGCCCGGGGTGGGCTCGCGCTACGCCGTCGAGGTGGGTCTGATCGGCCGCCACCTCAGCGGCGTGCTCGTCGCCCGCGACATCGAGCCTCCGCGCCGCGCGCAGTACGTGCTCGAGGAGGGGATGGACCTCACCATCACGATCACGGTGACGCCGACCGCCGGGGGCTCGACCCTGGAGCTGGTCGCCGCCTACTCGGTGGGCGGAGGTCCGCTCTCCGGAGCGGTGGAGCGCGCCAGCGCCGGGGCGGCGCGGCGGGAGGTCGCCCGTGCCGTCGAGCAGTTCGCCGCGCGCTTCGGCCGCAAGGCCGGACGGGTGCCGGGATGAGGGACCCGGGCGTCGACACCGCCCTCGACAGCCTCGCCGCCCAGGTGCGCACCCGGCCGCCGCTGCCGCTCGAGGAGGTGGCGGACCTGCTCGGCGAGGTGCGGCGCGAGGGCGCGGGCGACGCCAGGACAGCGCTGGTGGAGCATCACCTCGGCATCGCCCTCGACGCCGCCCTCGCCCGCGCCGAGTCCGGCGTCGACGTCGGCGACCTCTACCAGGAGGGGTCGATCGCGGTGGTCACCGCGGTCGGCGAGTACGCGGCGCGCAGCGGTGAGGCCGCCGGCCTCCGCGCCTACGTGCGCCGGGTGGTCGACCTCTTCGTCGACGCCGCGGTCGAGCGCGAGCTGACCGAGCGCAGGACCGTCGAGGGCATGGTCGAGGACAGCCGCCTGCTCGACCTCGCCGAGGTGGGGATGCGCAAGCAGCTGGGCCGGGACGCCACCTCGCTCGAGCTCGCCGCGGTGCTCGGCTGGCCGCTGGAGCGGGTGACGGTGATCGGCGACCTGCTCGCCGAGGCCCGGGCGCAGAACGACGCCAGCCTGCTGCCGTTCCTCGACGATCTCGACGACATCGACGACCTCGACGACGACGCCGAGGGTGACCGGCGCCGGGCGTGAGCTCACTCGACGAGCAGCTGCGGCGCTGGCGCGCCGCCGGGCTGCTCGACGATGCGACGGCCGCAGCGATCCGCGGCCACGAGGCGCGGCTCGCCCGGGCCGGCGACCGGCAGGACCGCTCCCGGGTCAGCCTCCAGGAGGTGATCGCCTACGCCGGCGTGGCCCTCGCGCTCGCCGGCGGCGCCCTCTTCGTCAGCCTCCACCGCGACGACCTCGGCCTCCCCGGGCGGCTCGCCGTCTACGTGCTGGCGACGGCCGCCGCGCTGGTCGCCGCCGTCACGCTCCGGCGCGGCGGCGCGGCGGGCAGCCGGGCGGCGGCGGGATGCGTGATGGTGTCGATCCTCGGGGTCGGTCTCGCGATCGGCGACGCCGCCACCGCCGGCGGCTGGTTCACCGTCCTCCATCACCATCCCGGGTACGGTCCCTACGCGCCCGCATACGACGAGGTCGACCACAACGGCAACGCCGCCCTCGCCCTCGCCGCGGTCGCCCTGCTCGCCCTCGCCGCCACCTGGTGGACGCGCAGCGGGCTGCTCGCGCTGGTGCTCGCCGGCGCCACCTTCGGCGCCACCTTCACCGAGCTCGCCTCGCGGCACGCCGACGGCACCGCCGTGGCCCTGGTCGCCTGCATCCCCGGTGCCGCGCTGGGTGCGGCCTCGTTCACCCACCGGCTGCGCGGCGACCTCGCCGGCGAGGTGCTCCGCTTCTTGGGGACCCTGCTCCCGGCGATCATCCCGCTCTTCGCGGACGGGCCGCTGGTCGCCCCGCTCACCGGGCTCGCCGGGGCGATCAGCGCGGCGGCGCTGGTGGCCTCGCCGGCCCTGAACAGCAACGCCCTGGCGGTGGCCGGCGGCCTTGGCCTCTTCGGCCTGGTGGTCGACGTCGGGGTGCGCTGGTTCTCCGGCCCGCTCGGGCTGCCCCTGGTGCTGATCGGCGCCGGGGTGGCGCTGATCGGCGTCGCCGCCCTGATCCAGCGGATCGTCAGCGGGAACCGCACCCGCGCCGCCGGCAACGACGCGGCCGCCCAACCCACCGACTAACGGAGGTCGTCGCCCCGCCAATCGAGGTCGCGCAGACCCGGGGCGGAGGCGCCGCGACGGGGGGCGCCGTCGCCGAAGCGGCGGTGGAGGTCGTCGAGGACGCGGTCGAGCCTCGACTCGCGCGCCACCTCGGCGTCGAGCAGGTCGAGCTGGCCGGCGTCGGCGAGCGAGCTGGTGCCGACCCCGAGCAGCCGCAGCGGCTCGCCGCCCCAGGCGGTGGTGAAGAGCTCGAGGGCGGCGGCCGCGATCAGGCGGTCGGCGTCGACCGGCGCCGCCAGGGTGCGCTGCCGGCTGCTGGTGACGAACCGCGAGTCGCGGAGCTTGAGGCTCACCGTCGCCGCGGTCCAGCCGCCGCCGCGGAGGCGGCGGCCGACGTCGGCGGAGAGCTGCCGGATCCGGTCCTCGAGGAGGCGGCGGTCGCCCACGTCCTCGACGAAGGTCTCCTCGCGGGAGACGCTCTTCGGCCGTCCCGGCACCGTCACCGGGGCGTCGTCGATCCCCCGGGCGCGGCGCTGCAGCGAGCGCGACGCCGCCTCGCCGAGGCGGCGGCGCACCGCGTCCTCGGGGAGGGCGGCGAGCTGGCCGAGGGTCGATACCCCGAGCCCGCCGAGCCCGGTCTCGGCGGCGGGGCCGAGGCCGGGGAGGGCGCGCAGCGGCAGCGGTGCCAGGAACCCGGCCTCCTCGCCGGGGGCGACCACCACCATCCCCCGCGGCTTGCGCACCTCGGACGCGATCTTGGCGACGGTCTTCGAGGTGGCCACGCCGAAGGAGGCGTGGAGCCCGCACTCGCCGAGGATGCGGTCGCGGATCTCCACCGCGATCGCCGGCGGCGGGCCGAAGCGCCGCTGCGAGCCGGTGACGTCGAGGTACGCCTCGTCGAGGGAGAGGGGCTCGACCTGCGGGGTGTAGCCGCGGGCGATGCCGAAGACCTGGGCGGAGGCGGCACGGTAGGCGGGGAAGTCGACGGGCAGCACCACCGCGGTGGGGCACAGCCGCAGCGCGGTGACCAGCGGCATCGCCGACCGCACCCCGAAGGCGCGCACCTCGTAGGAGGCGGCGCTCACCACGCCGCGACGGTGGTCGGGGCCGCCGCCGCCGACGATCACCGGGCGGCCGCGCAGCTCCGGCCGGCGCAGCTGCTCGACCGATGCGTAGAAGGCGTCGAGGTCGAGGTGGATGACGGCGCGGGGCCACACGTCAGGAGCCTGGGTCAGACCGCGGGCGGAAGCTCCCGCCGCCGGCGGCGCCGGGGAATCCGCAGCGGCTCCTCGGAGAACTCGTCGTAGACCTCGGTGAAGCGGCGCCGGGCCCGGAAGAGCAGCGACTCGACCGCGGAGACCGAGAGGTTCATGCGCTCGGCGATGTGCGGGTAGTCCATGCCCTCGAGCTCGCGCAGCGCGAGGATGCGGCGGTAGCGCTCGGGCAGGTGCTCGATGACCCGCACGATGAGCAGCCGGATCTCGCGGCGCTCGGCGGCGCGCTCCGGGTGGCCCTCGTGGTAGCCCTCGAGCGCCCGGTGCAGCTCCTCCGCGGGGGAGGCCTGCTCCTGATAGTGCTGCATGGTGCGCAGCCGGCGGTGCTCGTCGATGGCGAGGTTGGTGGTGGTGCGGTGCAGCCAGGCACGCACCCGGATCTCACCCTGGTGGGAGAGCAGCTGGCGGGCCAGCCGCAGGAAGGCCTCCTGGGCGATGTCCTCGGCGCGGTGCGGGTCGATGATGATCCGCCGCGCCAGCATCTCGACGTAGCGGTGGTGGTCGCGGTAGATCGACTCGAAGGCGAAGACGTCGCCGGCGCGGAAGGCGCTCACCAGCGCGGCGTCGGGGTCGCCGGGCTCGGCGTCGTGGTCGGGCCAGCCGGCCTGGTGCGAGGACGAGGCGACCGCGCTCACACCGAGGAGGTCCCGGCCTCGGCCGCGGGGGCGGCGGGGCGCCGCGAGGCGAGCCACTCCTCGATGTCCGCTTCCCGGAGGTAGCCGGCGGCGATCAGCAGCTCGGTGTAGCCGACACCGAGGTGGGGCGCGGCGCGGCGGAGCACCCAGGGCGGCGGGTTCTCCTTGTTCTTGTTGATCGCCTGGTAGAAGTAGATCTGGTTCAGATCGCAGAGCAGCGCCAGGCGATGGAGGGAGATGCCACGCTCGCGGCACCTCTCCTTCAGGTAATCGCGGAAGTCCACGAGCCCTCCCTTTCCCCCGACCGCGCCCGCAGCGGGTCTGAACCGGATCCCGAGTATAGCCATCGCCTAAGAAGGCGTCGGGACCGTCTCATAGACGTCAACAGGGAAAACCCTCAGGTCTTGCGGTGCCCCTCCACCAGCGCGATCACCCCGGCGAGCCGGTCGAGGACCGCGTCGGGCGCGGTCTCGCCGCCGGGGTCGGCACGGTGCTCGCGGAGCAGGGCGGCGCGCATCCCCACCGCGTGGGCGCCGTCGACGTCCTCGCGGCCGCGGTCGCCGACCATCAGCGTCTCCTCGGGGCGGGCGTCGAGCTCGGCGAGGGCGCGCTCGAAGATCACCGGCGAGGGCTTGCGCCAGCCCACCCCGCTGGAGAACACGGCGGCGTCGAGCAGCGGCAGCAGGCCGAGCCGGGCGAGCTGCTGGTGCATGCTCGCCGCCCGGTACGGGGCGTTCGAGACCAGCCCCAGCCGCAGCCCCCGGCGGCGCAGCTCGCGCAGGGTGGGGACGGTGTCGGGGGCGACGCTGATCCCCTCCACCCAGGCATCCTGCTCGAGGCGGCGGACGTCGTCGAGCAGCGCCGCGGTGAGCTCGAGGCCGAGGGCGCGGTAGGCGGCGGCGGTGACCGGCTCGAGGTCGATCTCCTCGAGGCCGCCGCCCCGCTCGTGGGCCTCGACCGCGGCCTCGACGACGTCGTGGACGGCGGTGAGCAGCCGCGCGCCCTCGGGGACGGCGACCCGGAGCCGGGCGGCGAGCAGGCGGGAGATCCGCTCGTGGGCGCGCTCGAGGGCGGCCTCGGGGCGCCGGTAGGTGACCAGGGTGAGGCCGTAGTCGAAGAGCACCGCGGCCGGGGGCGGGCCGTCGAGCCTCATCCCACCCAGGGATCGTCGGAGCGGCGCCGGGCGATCAGGGCGGCAGCCGCCCCGGCGCCCACCCCGTTGTCGACGTTGACCACCACCAGCCCGGGGGCGCAGCCCTGGAGCATGGAGAGCAGCGCCGCCCGGCCCCGCCCGCCGGCGCCGTAGCCGGTGGAGACGGGCAGCCCGATCACCGGCAGCCCGGCGAGGCCGGCGACCACCGATGCCAGGGCCCCGTCCATCCCCGCCGCCACCACCAGCGCGTCGGCGCCGGCGCCGAGCATGGCGCCGAGGGGGGCGAAGAGCCGCTCCAGGCCGGCCACGCCGACGTCGACCGCGGTGGTGGTGGCGCAGCCCGCCGCCTCGCAGACCATCCGCGCCTCGGCGAGCGGCTCGATGTCGGAGGTGCCGGCGGCGACCAGCCCGACCAGGCCCCGCCGGGCCGGCTCCACCGCGTCCGGGGCCACCAGCCGGCAGCAGCGGCGGCCGTGGGCCTCGAGGCGGGCGCCCCGGGCCACCGCCACCGCCTCGACGGCCCGGCGGTGGCGGGGACGCATCCGGCTCACGCACGCCGAGCCGGTGCGCTCGAGCAGGGCGGCGGTGATCTCCGCGACCTCGTCGGGATGCTTGGGGCCGGCGAGCACCACCTCGGGGATGCCGGTGCGCATCCGCCGCCCGAGGTCGAGGACGGCGATCTCGCCGAGGCGTTCGACCCCCTCGCCGCGGAGCAGCCCGGCCGCCTCCTCGGGGCTCAGCTCGCCGCGAGCGACGCGGTGGAGGAGCTCGAGCACCCGAGTAGCTTACCGGGGCCGCCACCATCGCCCGGTGGCGCAGCCCCGGGTGAGCTCGCCTCCCCGCCGCCGCCGCCGCCGCCGCCACCGCCGCCACCGCGGCCGCGCCGGCCCGAGGGACGGCGGCGGCGGCGGCGGGCTCCGGTGGCCGCCCCCTCGGCCGGAGGCGGCGCGGCCGCGGCGGCCGCGGCCTCCGGGGGCCGCCTCTGCCGGCGCTGCTGCTGCGGCGGCGGCTGCTGCTGCTGAGAGGCCGATGCCGCCGGCGCCTCCTGGCCGCCACCCCGCCCGCCGCGGCCGCGGCGGCGGCCGGTGGTCGTCCTGCCGCGGGGCCCTCCGAAGCGGTCGAAGAAGGCCATCACCGGGTGCTTCGCCGAGGGCGTGCCCGCCACCGCGTCCGGGTTGGCGGCGATCCGGGCGGCGTACTCGGCGAGGAGCTCCTCGAGCGGCCGCTTGTTCTTCGAGGCGGGCGCGACGTTCTCCGCCCAGGGCTGGTACTTGGCGGAGTTCTCCGGGCTCACCGGGTCACCGAGGTCGGGGATCTGCTCGAGGACGCTGTCGATCGCCCGCTGGACCAGGCTGTCGGCGTCGCCGGCGGCGGTCACATTCCCTCCTCCAGCGGAGGCAGCAGGCCGGCGAGGGCGAGGCCGCCGAGGGTCTTGCAGTCGGTCTGGCCGGTGCGCACCAGCTCGGCCACCTCGCCGGGCTGGAAGATGCGGACGTCGAGGAGCTCGTCGGGGTCGGTCGCCGCGGTGCCCTCGGCAAGCCCCTCGGCACGGAAGAACCAGAGGATCTCGCGGGAGTACCCGGGGGAGACGCAGGCCTCGCCGAGCGCCCGCCAGCGGGCGGCGGTGTAGCCGGTCTCCTCCTGCAGCTCGCGCCGGGCGGTGATCGCCGGGTCCTCGCCCTCCTCCCGGGTGCCGGCGGGGATCTCCCAGAGCGCCCCCTCGCAGGCGTGCCGCCACTGGCGGACGAGGAGGATGCCGCCCGCGGAGACGGTCGCCACGATGGCGACCGCCCCGCGGTGATGCACGATCTCGCGCCGCGCCTGGTGCCCGTCGGGCAGCCGCACCTCGTCCT
Organism: Candidatus Dormiibacterota bacterium; assembly: GCA_036495095.1. NCBI lineage: Bacteria > Bacillati > Candidatus Dormiibacterota > Candidatus Dormiibacterota bacterium. The sequence goes on from DASXNK010000080.1 coordinate 25,675, forward strand.
CGTAGACGTGGAGCAGGCGGCCGTCGTAGACGGGCCGGCGGGACACCAGCGTCTCGCGCAGGTGGTCGACGGCGCTCGAGGTATCCGCGCTCACGCGCGGAGTCTGCGACATCTCCGGCCCCGGGCGCGGCCCGGTCCGGTCAGCGGGTCAGTCCGTCAGGCGCAGCCCCATGCGCGGGCGCCGCCGTGGGACAGCATGGTCGCGGTGATCTCCGCCTGCTGGGAGGGGTCCCAGACGTCGGTCCCGCCATGGGCGCGGAAGGTCGACATGAGGAACTGGAAGATCCCGTAGTAGGGCCCCACCGGATTGAAGGCGTGGGGACGGAGGCCGGATTCGCACCGTGCGATCTTCACCATCCAGTCCGGGGACACTCCGTGGCGCGCCGCGGCGGCACGGATGATGCCCTCGACCGAATCGGGTGCGAGCACGGGTCCGACCGGGAGGCCCAGAGCGGCCGCGGGAGTGGTCGCCGGGCGAGCGGGCCTCGGCGCCCTGTGGGGCGGGCTCAGGATGGGAAGAGCCGTCGCTGTCGGATCGGGAAGACCCACCTGGGGGTCGCGTACGAGGAGCGGCTTGATCGAGCGCTCGAGGCCCGTGACGCTGGCGGGGGCCACGAAGGCCACCTGCTGGGATACGGTCGCCGCGGCCAGGTGGCTCCGGGCGAGGATGGCGAAGATCGGGGCGAGGAGGAGGACGAAGAGTCCCGCCATCACGCCCCGCGTTCGTTGTGGCAACCGCAAATACAAACCTCCCAAAGCTTCTGTCCCCCCTTCTCGGTGCACGCGCACTCAGCGGACGCGACGGAGGTGGAGCCCTGCGACATCCACCACTGTCTCGGGTGGGATCGCCGCCCCCGGACTCCGGTCCTCACAACCCGGGCACGAGAGATCGGCGAGCGGCGGATGAGAGGGCTAACCGGCCGCGTCGGCGGCACCCTATCACAGGTATCCCGCTCAACGCCAACCCCGACCGGTGGGGGGCGGGCGCCGCGACACCGCCGCGGTGAGCCTGTCAACGGACCGTTGATGGGCGGTGTCCGATCCTCGACGGGGGCGAACATACGATCCGCGACATGCCCCCCTCGCGGGTGCGGCCGCGCCCGACGCTCCCCGGCCGCCGCCTCGCCCTCACCGCCGTCGCGCTCGCCTGCGCGCTGGTCGCCACCGTGCCCGGGGCACTCGTCGACGCCGGCCGGCCGCTGCCCGAGACCGCCGCCGCCGCCCCGGTCACCGACCCTCCCTCCGGCTCGGCCGTCCCGGCGGTGAGCATCGAGGACACCGCCGACGGCGCCGGCATCCCGCTCGCCGACCTCCTGCTCCCCGGCAACGAGGACCGCCTGCTCTCCGCCCTGCCCCACGACGCCGTCGACGTCCGCCGCCGCTCCGGGCCGCGCCTGGTCGTGCCCATCCTCATGTATCACTACATCCGGGTGAACCCGCTGCCGCACGACCGCCTCGGCGGCAGCCTCTCGGTGACCCCCCGGGACTTCGCCGCCCAGATGGCGCTGCTCCACCACGCGGGGGTGACCACGGTGACCCTCGACGACGTGGTCGCCGCGCTCGGCGGCGGCCGGCCGCTGCCGCCGCGGGCGGTGGTGCTGACCTTCGACGACGGGTACCGGGACTTCACCACCGCGGCGGTCCCGGTGCTCCGGTCCCACGGGTTCCGGGCCACCGTGTTCGTGGTCAGCGGCTTCCTCGGCCGTCCCGGCTACATGACCGCGGCCGACGTGGTCGCCGCCGCCGCCGCGGGGATGACCATCGGAGCCCACACCGTCCACCACGTCCAGCTCGCCCACATCCCCGCATCCCTCGCCCGGGTGGAGATCGAGGTCTCCCGCCAGCAGCTGGAGCAGCTCTCCGGGCAGCCGGTGAACGACTTCGCCTACCCCTACGGCGACACCTCGCGCACGGTCCAGGCGATGGTGGCGGCGGCCGGCTTTCACGACGCCGTCACCACCGCCTTCGCCGCCTCCGAGGAGCCCCGCCAGCAGCTCAGCCTGAGCCGGGTGCGGATCGAGGGCGGAGACAGCCTGGCCACCGTCGCCGCCAAGGTGCTGGCCCCGCTCGGCCTCCGCCGGGCGCCGGGGCCGGCCACCCTGCCCTCCCCCACCGGCCTGGCCGAGCGCGTCGCCGGCGCCCCGTACTAGCTCCGCCCACCAACTTACTGTTCGATCAATTGATAGTGCGGTTGCAGGGATTCGCCCGGGGCTGATAGCGTGGGTCGGGTACCTCGTGACCCTCTCGGGAGATGTCCATGAGCTCTCTGCCGCCGTCGCCGCGCGCCCCGACCCCACCTCCCGACCGCCCCCGGCGCCGATCCCAGCGCGGTCAGAACACCGCCTCGATGATCGCCGGGGTGGCTGCCCTGATCACCGCCGTCGGCGGCACCGTCGGCATCCTCGTCCAGACCGGGGTGATCGGCCACCATGCCGCCGCCCCGGCGACGAGCCCGTCACCGGGCGCCTCCCCGTCGCCCGGCGGCGGCGCCTCGCCGTCGTCCTCGGACAGCCCGTTCGGGACCACCGCGTCGCCGAGCCCGGGATCGTCGCCGACTCCGAGCCCGAGCCCGTCGCCGACCCCCGGCAGCACCCCCACCCCGGGCGGGGGCGGCATCCTGTTCCACTGAGAGGGCGCGGGGGGACGCCCCTCAGGCGCCGGCGGGGGCGGGGAACTCGCTGCGCCGGAAGAGGGCGTGGAGGGGCAGGCCGGCGGCGCTGAGCGCGGCCTCGCCACCCTCCTCGCGGTCGACGAGGGCGAGCGCCTCGACCACCTCGGCGCCGGTGCCGCGCACCTGCTCCAGGGCGGTGAGGAAGCCGGCGCCGGTGGTGACCACGTCGTCGACCAGCAGGCAGCGGTCGTGGGGGCCGAGCGAGGGGCCCTCGATCGCCCGGCCGGTGCCGTGCTGCTTGGTCTCCTTGCGGACGATGAAGGCGCGCAGCGGGATCGGGTCGGTGCCGCTCAGCGCCACCACCCCGGCGGCGATCGGGTCGGCGCCCAGGGTGAGGCCGCCCACCGCGCTCACCTCGAGCTCGCGGCAGCGGTCGAGGATGAGGCGGGAGGCGAGGTAGAGCCCCCGGCCCTCCAGGGTCACCTGCTTGCCGTCGAAGTAGAAGTCGCTGCGGCGGCCGCTGCTGAGCAGGAAGTCGCCGTAGCGGAAGGACCGGCGGTGGAGCAGCGCCTGGAGCTCGGCCCGGAGCGCCTCGCCGGTCACGTGCTGCTCGTGTCCGGGGACCAGCGCAGCACCGGCCGCCGCGCCGCCTGCACCTCGTCGACGCGCTCGACCGGGGCGTTGTGCGGCGCCGCCTGGACGAACGCGAGGTCGGCCTCGGCCTCGTCGACGATGGTCGCGAGGATGTCGGCGAGCCCGTCGAGGCTGCGCCGCGACTCGGTCTCGGTGGGCTCGAACATCATCGCCTCGGGCACCGTGGTGGGGAAGTACACGGTCGGCGGGTAGACGCCGAAGTCGATCATCCGCTTGGCCACGTCCATCGCCCTCAGGCCGGGGACGCGGCCGCCGCGGGTCGTGGCCACGAACTCGTGCATGGTGGGGGCGTCGACGGCCATCGCGAAGAGGCCGCGCAGCCGGGCCTGCAGGTAGCGGGCGTTGAGCACCGCGTCCCGGGCCACCTGGGGGAGGGTGTCGCCGTAGGCGCGGATGTAGGCGTAGGCGCGGACGAGCATGCCCACGTTGCCGTGGAAGGCGCGCACCTTGCCGATGCTGTGGGGGCGGTCGTCGTCGAGGAGGAAGCGGTCACCGTCCCTCTCGACCGTGGGTGAGGGCAGGAGGTCGACCAGCGCCGGCGCGACCCCCACCGGGCCGGCCCCGGGGCCGCCGCCGCCGTGGGGGGTCGAGAAGGTCTTGTGGAGGTTGAGGTGGACCACGTCGAACCCCATGTCGCCGGGCCGGGCGATGCCCACCAGGGCGTTGAGATTGGCGCCGTCGTAGTAGAGGAGCGCACCCGCCTCGTGGGCGGCCTCGGCGATCTCGAGGATCTCGGTCTCGAAGACCCCGAGGGTGTTGGGGTTGGTCATCATCACCGCGGCGGTGGTGCCGTCGAGGTGGCGGCGGAGGTCGGCGACGTCGACGGTGCCCTGGGCGGTGCTGCGCAGCGTCACCACCTCGAGCCCGCTCATCCCCGCCGAGGCGGGATTGGTGCCGTGGGCGCTGTCGGGGACGAGCACCCGGGTGCGCCCGGAGTCGCCGCGGGCGGCGTGGTGGGCCTGGATCATCCGCAGGCCGGTCCACTCGCCGTGGGCGCCGGCGGCGGGCTGCAGCGACATCCGCGCCATCCCGGTGATCGCCGCGAGCAGCCGCTCCAGCTCCCACATCAGCTCGAGCGTGCCCTGGACGTCGGCGGCGTCCTGGTAGGGGTGGAGGTCGGCGAAGCCGTCGAGCCCGGCCAGGTGCTCGTCGACGATCGGGTTGTACTTCATGGTGCAGGAGCCCAGCGGGTACATCCCCTGGTGGAGGTTGTGGTTGCGCCGGGCGAGGCGGCCGAGGTGACGGGCGAGCACCGGCTCGGCCACCGCGGGGATCGCGGCGGGGGCGCGGCGGAGCAGCCGCGACGGCAGCAGCTGGTCGAGCGGCGGCACCGGCACGCCGGCGGCGGGCACCCGGGGGGAGGCGTCGAGGTCACCGCCGAGCTCGAAGACGACCGGGTCGGCACCCGCCCAGGCGGCCTCCGGCGGCGAGCCGCCGGCGGGACGGGCGTGCCCGTTGCCGGAGCTCATGCGACCTTCTCCCGCTGCAGGGTGGGCACCAGCTCGCGGGCGGCGGCGAGGTAGCGGTCGATCGAGGCCGGCGATGTGGTCTCGGTACAGCACACCAGCAGCTGATCGCGGAGGCGGCCGTCGACCTGGCCGAGGGGGAGGCCGGCGACGATGCCGCGCTCGCGCATCCGCGCCGCCAGCGACGCGGCGTCCCCCGGCACCCGCACCGCGAACTCCCAGAGGTACGGCGCGGCCGGGAACGCGAGCTCGACCCCCTCGAGGCGGCCGAGGCCGGCGGCGAGGTGGTGGGCGCGGCGGGCGCTGACCTCGGCGACGGCGCGCATGCCGCCGGCGCCCATGTGGGCCATGTAGACGGTGGCGGCGAGCGCCATCAGCGCGTGGTTGGTGCAGATGTTGGAGGTGGCCTGCTCGCGGCGGATGTGCTGCTCGCGGGTCTGCAGCGTGAGCGTGAAGGCGCGCCGCCCGGAGCGGTCGCTGCTCATCCCCACCAGCCGGCCGGGGAGCCTGCGCACCAGCGCCTGCCGCGCCGCCATGAAGCCGACGTGGGGACCGCCGAAGGAGGGCGGGATGCCCAGCGGCTGACCGTCGCCGACGGCGATGTCGAACCCCGCCTCGCCCGGGGGCAGCAGCGCGGCGCAGGCGATCGGGTCGACGTGGGCGATGGCGAGCGCCCCGGCGCCGTGGGCGGCATCGGCGAGCTCGCCGAGGCTCTCCAGGGTGCCGAGGAAGGTGGGCTGGGCGACCAGCAGCGCGGCGTGCTCGGCGCCGATCCGGGCGGCGAGCGCGGCGGGGTCGGTGAGGCCGGCGTCGAGCTCGATGCGGTCGACGGTGACGCGACGGGCCCGGGCGTAGGTGTCGATCACCCGGAGCACCTCGGGATGGAGCCCCGCGGAGACCGCCACCCGGGTGCGCCCGGTGTGCGCCACCGCCATCAGCAGCGCCTCGGCGGCGGCGGTGGCGCCGTCGTACATCGAGGCGTTGGCGACGTCGAGCCCGGTGAGCGCGCAGATCATCGACTGGAACTCGAAGATGGTCTGGAGGGTGCCCTGCGAGGCCTCCGCCTGGTAGGGGGTGTAGGCGGTGTAGAACTCCGGCCGGCCCACCGTGGCGCGCACGATCGCGGGGATGAAGCGGCGGTACACGCCGGCGCCGAGGAAGGCGTCGACCCCGCCCAGCGGCTGGTTGCGCGCCGCCAGGCGGCTCAGCTCCTCGACCAGCTCCTGCTCGCCGAGGGGCGGCGGCAGCTCGAGCGGCGGGTTGCGCAGCGCCGCGGGGACAGAGCTGAAGAGGTCGTCCGCCGAGCCGGCACCGACGACCTCCAGCATGGCGCGGCGGTCGGCGTCGTCCAGGGGAAGGTAGGCCATCGCCTCCAAGTATGCCGCGCCGTGCCGTACCGACCGGCGGGCGTGCCCGGGCCCGTGATTCCCTCAGAGTTGGTACCCTGGGTTCACATGGCGAAGCGCACCACCGTGTCCATCGACGACGTCCTCACCGCGGTCGAGACCGCCCGCGACAAGGTGATGGCCGACGAGGTCAAGCAGCTCATCAAGCTGGGCCTGCCGAAGAACGTCGCCCTGAAGATGGTCGCCGAGCGCTACCGCCAGCGCGGCGAGGGCGACGAGGGCGAGCAGGGCGAGCAGTCGCCCTGGCCGGACATGGGCTAGGTCCCCGGGCGGGGGAACTGCCGGGCGAGGACCGCGTCGAAGGCGCGGTCGGGGAGCACGGCGTGGAGCCCGATCATCACCCGTGCCCCCACCGTCACCACGTAGCGCGGTCGCGGCCGCGCCGCGGTCAGGGCACGCTCGATCACCCGCGCCACCGCCCCGGGGCCGGCGCCGAGCACCCGGCCCATCATCCCCGCATAGGCGCCGGCGGTGGTCGCGGCCACCGCGTCGGAGAAGCGGGCGTAGGGCCCGTCGCCCTCGGGCAGCGTCGCCAGGCTGCCGACCGCGGTGGTGCCGAAGCTGGTCCGGATCAGGCCCGGCTCGATCAGCACCACGCCGACGCCGAAGCCGGCGACCTCGAAGCGCAGCGCGTCGCTCAGCGCCTC
>DASXNK010000081.1 GCA_036495095.1 Candidatus Dormiibacterota bacterium
GGCCGCCGGATCACGGGCTGGGCGACGTTGCGCACCGGGCAGCCTGCGCGCGTCCGGCCCTCCTCGGTGCCGTGGTGCGCGTGCCCGTGCACGGCGAAGTGCGCACCGCCGGCGTCGACGGCGGCACCGAGCAGGTGCACACCGAGATGCTCCCAGATCTCCGGCGGCTCGCCCACCAGGGTGTCCGGCACCGGCGCGTAGTGGGTCAATGCGATGCGCACGTCGGTGTCGAGCTCCTGCAGCGCCGCGGCCAGTCGATCCACCGACTCGGGGCTCTCGACGAGGCCGGACGACGACTCGGTCACCGTCCTCGGGGTCGCACCCGGCTCGAAACCGCCGCCCGTGCCCTTGATCCCGGCGACGCCGGCGCGCACCTCACCGAGGTCGAGCGTCACCGAGCCGCCGTCGAGGACGTGGACACCGATCGCGCGCAGCATGGCGGCGATCTGCGATCCCTCACCGTCGTCGTGGTCGTGATTGCCGAGCACCGCGACGATGGGCACCTTCACATCGGCCAGCTCCTCGCACACCAGCTCTGCCTCGACCGCCCTCCCGGCGTTGGTGAGGTCACCGGCCAGGAGGAGGATGTCCGCATCCGCGGTGACTCGCGCGAGCGCAGCCCGGAGACGCCCAGTCACCGCCTGCGTCATGTGGGTGTCGCCCAGCGCGGCCACCCGAACGGTGCCCGTCGGCACCTCAGACCGCGGTGGCCGGGAGGTAGTCCGCCTCGGTCAGCGCGCCCGTCTGCCGCCGCGAGCCGAGGGCGTAGGCGAGCGCCGAGCCGGCCACCACCACCCCGAGGTTGACGAGGAACGCCACCAGGGCGATGTAGAGCTTGTTCTGCGGCCCGGCGATCGGGAACACGTGGACGGTCGCCTTGAACTTCTCCGCCGAGAGCCAGTAGATCCCGGTGACGATGCCCGCGGCCCAGCCGGCGAGGACCGCCCAGCGGTTGAGCATGGGCACGTAGAGAGCGAGCACCACCGCGGGCAGGGTCTGCAGGATCAGCACCCCTCCGGCGAGCTGGAAGTTGATGACGTTCTGCTTGTCGATGAACAGGATGAACGCGAGGGCGCCGAACTTCACCACCAGCGAGGCCACCTTGGAGGCGGTCGCCTGCTGCGCGTGGGTCGCGCCCCGCGCCAGGAACTCCTTGTAGACGTTGCGGCTGAAGAGGTTGGCGGCGGCGATCGACATCACCGACGCGGGCACCAGCGCGCCGATCGCGATGGCGGCGAAGGCGAAGCCCGCCAGCGGCCCCGGGAGCATCTTGTCGATCAGCGCGGGCACCACCCCGTTGGCGCCCGAGGCCTTGAGCGGCTTGGTACCCGCCGCGATCGCCATGTAGCCGAGCAGTGCGATGAGGCCGAGCATGAAGGAGTACGGGATCAGGTACACGGCGTTGCGCCGGATCACCCTCTGCCCCTTGGCGGCGAGCACCCCGGTGATCGCGTGGGGATAGAGGAACAGCGCCAGCGCAGAGCCGAGGGCGAGCGACGCGTAGGCGGCGTACTGGGCACGGCCGATGCTGAGGTAGCTCACCGGCGGCTTCGCCTTCTGGTGCAGCTGCACCTGCTGCACCCTGTCGAAGATGGCGCCGAACCCGCCCAGCTTGTACGGGATGTAGGTGATGAGGATCAGCACGGTGATGCCGATCAGCGCGTCCTTGACGATCGCGATCAGCGCGGGGGCACGCAGCCCGCTGACGTAGGTGAAGAGCGCCAGGACCACGAAGGCGGTGATCAGCGCGACATCGACGTTGACGCCCATCTGCTCGATCACGACCTGGATGCCGAAGATCTGCAGGGCGATGTACGGCATCGTGGCGACGATGCCGGTGAGCGCGATCGCGAGGGCGAGAAGCCGGCTGTCGAAGCGGTCCTTCACGTAGTCGGAGGCGGTGACGTAGCCGCGGTTGCGCGACACCTGCCAGAGCTTGGGCATCACCAGGAAGACGATCGGGTAGACGATGATCGTGTAGGGGATGGCGAAGAGGCCGATGGCGCCGGTGGCGAACACCGCCGCGGGCACCGCCACGAAGGTGTAGGCGGTGTAGAGGTCGCCGCCGAGCAGGAACCAGGTGATCACGCTGCCGAACTTCCGGCCGCCCAGGCCCCACTCGTCGAGGTGGTCGAGCCTGGCCCGCCGCCAGCGACCGGCGCCGAAGCCCACCACCGTCACCAGCAGGCTGAGGACGACGAAGACGCTGAGCTCGGCGCCGTGGACCACTACCGATCCCCCCTGTCGCCGATCAGCCGGTAGGCGAGGGTCATCACCAGCGCCCCCGCGCCGATCCAGGCGAACTGGTACCAGATGAAGAAGGGGACGCCGGAGAGCCGGGGCTCCACCCGGGCGTAGAAGGGTGGATACAGCAGCCCGACGAAGGGCAGCAACAGGAGCAGGTGGACCCACCGCCCGGTTCCTCGCATCGAACGAAGCATAGGGACAGGCGAGAAGGGTGTTCAAGGCCGTGGCCGATCCCGCCGGAGTCGCCACCCGATTCACAGGGACTTGACGGCGGCGCGGTACCGTGGGAGGGCCCACCTCTGCCGGAGCCCTCCATGCGCCTTCTCGTCGTCGAGGACGAGACCCCCATCGCCGATGCCATCGCCCGTGCCCTGCGGCGCACCGGCTACGCGGTCGACGTCGCCTACGACGGCCACCAGGCCCTGGGCGCCGCCGCCGACTCCGACTACGACGCCGTGCTCCTCGACCTCAACATCCCGGGGGTGGACGGGATGACCGTCTGCCGCGAGATCCGCACCGCCCAGCCGAGCTGCTACATCCTCATGGTCACCGCCCGCACCGCGATCGGCGACCGGATCGCCGGGCTCGACGCGGGCGCCGACGACTACCTGCCCAAGCCCTTCGACCTCGACGAGCTCCAGGCCCGGCTCCGGGCCCTCTTCCGGCGCGACCGCGCCGAGGCCCGCCAGCCGGTGCTCGAGCACGGCGACCTGCTGCTCGATCCCGCCCGCCAGCGGGTCACCCGGACGGGGGTGGAGATCACCCTCAACCGCAAGGAGTACGGGATCCTCGAGTACTTCATGCGCCACCCCGACCGCATCGTCAGCCAGGAGGACCTCCTGGAGCACGTGTGGGACCGCGAGGCCGACCCCTTCACCAACACGGTGCGGGTCCACATCATGAAGCTGCGCCGCAAGATCAACGATGGATTCGATGGACCACCCCACATCCACACGGTCATCGGGCGCGGCTACCGGCTCTGAGGCGGCGGCCGAGCCCGCCCGCCGCCGCCGCCCCGCCCGATCGCTCCGCTACCGCCTCACCTTCTGGTACGTGGCGCTGCTCGCGCTCGCCGCCGGCATCCTGCTGATCTTCGTGAACGCCGCCGCCCACCTCGCCGGCATCCCCGTCGAGACCCGGCTCTTCCCCGACCCGGTGACCGGCTTCGTCTACAGCCAGCGGGTGGTCGACGGCGCCGTGGCCACGGCCCGGGCGCAGACCCTGGAGCGGCTCCAGTTCTTCTCCATCCTCGGCTTCCTGGCGCTGATCGGCGTGGGCGCCGCCGCCGGCGCGGTGGTGGCCGGCCGCGCGCTGCGGCCGATCTCCGAGCTGGTGGCGGTGGCCCGGCGGATCAGCGACCGCAACCTCAAGGAGCGGATCACCCTCGACCACGCCGACGAGGAGCTGCAGCAGCTGGGCGACGCCTTCAACGACATGGTGGAGCGGCTCGACGACGCCTTCGAGCGCCAGCGCCAGTTCGTGGCCGACGCCTCCCACGAGCTCCGCACCCCCCTCACCACCCTCCAGATCGCCCTCGACTCGGTGCGCCTCGACCCCGACGCCAGCATCGAGGACTACCGCGAGGTCGCCGACGACGCCAAGGCGGCGACGGTGCGCATCCGCCGGCTCGTCGAGGACCTGCTCGCCCTCGCCGAGGGCGACGGCCCCCTCCCCCAGTCGCGGGTGGACCTGTCCTCGCTCGCCGAGGCGGTGGCCGAGGAGATGGAGCCCCTGGGCGAGCGGCGGGGGGTGCAGGTGCTCTGCACGGTGAGCTCGGGGACGGTCGTCCTCGGCGACCCCCTCAGCCTGCGCCGGGCGCTCACCAACCTGGTCGAGAACGGCATCCGCTACAACCACCGGGGCGGCCACGTGGTCATCGAGGACGCGGGGGTGTCGCCCGAGTGGGTGCAGGTGGCGGTGCGCGACAGCGGCATCGGCATCCCCGCCGAGGAGCAGGCGAAGGTCTTCGACCGCTTCTACCGGGTCGACCGCAGCCGTTCCCGCGCCGAGGGCGGGAGCGGCCTCGGCCTCAGCATCGTCACCAAGATCGCCGCCGAGCACGGGGGCCGGATCGACCTCCAGTCCCAGCCGGGGGTCGGCTCCCGCTTCGTGCTCACCCTGCCCGCCTCGCCGACGCCGAATGGCCGGGCCTGCAGCGCGCCCGCCGCCACCGCCGCCCCCCCCGGCAGCTGACCGGCGGCAGGGTCGCGCCACGGGGCGCAGGATGTCGCGCCCTCGCCACGTGCTCAGATTCTCCAGTAGCGTGGTAACGTTGTAATCATGAAATTCCAGAAGCACTCCGACCCCCCTTCCCTGGAGGCCTCCGAGGCCGCCGCCTGGTTCGCCGGGCGGGTTCCCGCCGACTGGTTCACCGCCACCCCCGAGGTGAGCGCCGACGCCGAGGAGATCCTCGTCACCGGCACCCTGGGGGATGTCGAGCTGGCCGAGACCGCCACCGACGCCGAGCGGGCCACCGCCCGCGCCGCCCGCATCGGCGGCTTCCGCCAGGACACCCGCGACCACCGGGTGCGCATCGCCCTCGAGGCCGAGCACCGCTTCGGTCGCAAGGTCTCCTGGGGAGCCGTCTGCGGTGACCGGCGCGAGCTCTTCACCACCCTCAGCGTCCCCTTCATGACCCGGCTGCGGATGCCGGAGCGGGAGGTGCTCGACACCCTGGTCGAGGCCGGGGTGGCGCGCAGCCGCAGCGAGGCGCTGGCGTGGTGCGTCCGCCTCGTCGGCCGCAACCAGGCCGAGTGGATCGAGAACCTCCGCACCGCGCTCGGAGCGGTGGGCAGGGCCCGCGCCGAGGGGCCGGAGGCGTAGCGACGGCGATGGCGCTCGCCCACGATCCGCGGGACGATCCCGCCGGCGCCGCCGCGCTCGACGCCTACTCGGCGGTGGTCACCACCGTGGCGGAGCGGATGCTCCGCTCGGTGGCCGGCCTCCGCGTCGACCGGCGCGTCCCCGGGGGCGGCGTCCGCCCCGCCGGGGGCGGCTCGGCGGTCGTGCTCACCCCCGACGGCCACCTGCTCACCTCGGCGCACGTCGTCGAGGGGTCGCGCGGGGGCGTCGCCGCCTTCCTCGACGGCCGTGAGCTCGCGTTCACGGTGGTGGGCAGCGACCGGCTCTCCGACCTCGCCGTGGTGCGGGTCGGCGCCCACGACCTCGTGCCCGCCACCCTCGGCGACGCCGACCGGCTCCGGGTCGGCCAGCTGGTGGTCGCCGTCGGCACCCCGCTCGGCTACGGCGGCTCGGTCACCGCCGGGGTGGTGAGCGCGCTGGGACGCTCGATGGTCACCCGGTCGGGGACGGTGAGCCGGGTGGTGGAGAACGTCATCCAGACCGACGCCGCGCTCAACCCCGGCAACTCCGGGGGCGCGCTCGCCGACAGCGCCGGCCGGCTGGTCGGGGTCAACACCGCGGTCGCCGGCGTGGGTCTCGGCCTGGCGGTCCCGGTCAACGAGGTCACCCAGCGCATCCTCGGAGAGCTGCTCGCCGCGGGGCGGGTGCGCCGCGCCTATCTCGGGGTCGCCGGGGCCACCCGGCCGCTGCCGCCGCGCACCGCCCGCCAGCTGGGGCGCTCCACCGCCATCGGTGTCGCCGAGGTGGTCGACGGCAGCCCCGCCGCCCGGGCCGGGCTGCGCCCCGGTGACCAGCTGCTCGAGGTCGGCGGCATCCCGGTGCGCGACGCCGGCGACCTGCAGCGGCTGATGGTCGGGACCGCGATCGGGCGGCCACTCGCCCTGCAGGTCCTCCAGGACGGCCGGCTGGTCGAGCTCAGCGCCGTCCCCGGCGAGCTCCGCGAGGGCTGAGCTCAGCGGGGGACGGTGACCCCCTGGTGCTCGCAGACGAAGCGCAGCCGCTCCAGCAGGCCCTCGACCACCCGCGGCCAGGTGAACTCGGCGGCGTCGCGGCGGGCGGCGCGGCGCAGCCGCTCGGCGAGCTCGGGCCGCTCGACCAGACCCCGGAGCGCGGCCGCCACCTCGGCGCCGTCGTCGGTCTCGATCACCACCGCGTTGGCGTAGGGTCGGGCGTACTCCTCGCCGGTCGCACCCACCACCGCCACCCCGCCCGCGGCCATCGCCTCCAGCCCCACCAGCCCGAAGGGCTCGTGGCCGGAGTTGGCGAGCACCGCGGTGGCGCCGGCGTAGATCGCCGGGATGACGGTGTCGGGGAGGAAGCTACGGAGATGCACCAGGGGGGCGCCGGCGCTGTCGGCGAGCGCGGTCGCCACCGCCGCGGGGCCGTCGATCGGCTCGAACCAGTCGGCCACGGCGAGCCCGAGGCGGTGGGCGTGGTCGAGGACGTCGCCGCCGAAGGGCTCGATGCCGCCGCGCATCAGCAGCCGGGCGGGGATGCCGCGGGCGCGCATCGCCGCGATCCCTCCGATCGCCTGGTGCCAGCGCTTGTCGGGGCTGAAGCGGCCGATCTTGAAGGCGAGGCAGGGGCTGCCGGCGGCACCGGCGATCAGCCCCGCCGCCCTCGGATCGACGGGCTCGAGCGCCGCCTCGGGGATGCCGTTGGGGATCACCAGCGGGTTCACCCCCCGGGGCAGCATGAGGCCGCGCATGTAGCGGCTGACGGTGGTGACCGCAGCGATGTAGCCGAGCCGGCTCCAGTCGACCCGGTCGAAGCCGAAGGTGTTGTTGGCGTTCCAGAGCACCGCGCAGCCGTTGCGCAGGCCGAGAGCGTGGAGGAGGTCGCTGGCGGCGAGCGCGGTGCCGGCCGTCTGCCACTCCTCGGCGAGCAACGCGACGGTGTCACCGCGGCGGGTCGCGGGGCCCACCACCTCGTGGGCGAGCCAGCCGGGGAGGTGCGCCTCGAGATCCGCGATGATCTGCTCCTCGCCCTGGTAGACCCCGAGCGGATGACCGGAGCTGATCTGCTGGGCCCAGCGCACCAGGCGCACCCCCTGCTCGACCTCCTCGGCAGGCAGGGCGGGATCGCCGGCGAAGACCAGGGTGGTGCGCACCCCGGCGGCGGCCAGCGCCCGGCAGAGCTCGCGGGCGCGCACCCCCAGCCCGCCCGCCTGGCTGTACCGGTCGGGACCCTCGAGCGAGAGCATCACCACCTCGAGCCGATCGGGTGGGAGCATCGCCGCTAGTCCACCGGGACCGGGGGGCGCAGGTGGATCCGGCGCAGACCTCCGTCGACCCGGTCGAGCGCCGGCTGCACCCAGGTCAGCGCCCGCCACACCAGCATCGCCGCGAGCGCGCCGATGACGAAGCCCGCGAGCACGTCGCCGGCGTAGTGGATCCCGGCGATCACCCGCGCCACCCCGACCGCGAGGGCGATCGCCGCGGTCATCAGCGCGGCCGGGCGCCAGGCCATCCATGCCGCCCCGGCGAGGGCGCCGAGCATGAGCAGGTGGTCGGACGGGAAGGACGAGTCGGTGCCATGGGCGAAGAGCGGCGTGTAGTGGCCGGCGACGAAGGGGCGGGGCCGGTCCCAGACCGCGGTGATCAGGGCGCCGATGAGGAGCCCGAGCAGCGCGCCGCCGATCGCGGCGAGCCCGGCACGCAGCCCCTGGGGCCGGCGCCAGACCAGCAGGGCGACGAGCAGGGAGCCGAAGATCAGGTACTCGGCGGCGAAGCGCACGACGTCGTCGAACGTTCCGGAGCGGCCGGCGAGGTCATGGAGCGAGCTGCTGACGCTGGCGAGGGGCATCGGGGCGAGAGAGTAGCGGAGTAGTCTGTGCGCCGCGTCGGACCACCGGGAGGTCGACACCATGCCGCGCCTCGGAATCGCGACCCTGATGGCGGCCCTCGCCGTGGGGGCGCTCACCGGGTGCGGGGAGTCGTCCGGCTCCTCGACGGGCACCCAGACCACCACCGGCTCGACCAGCGCCGCGGGGATGAGCAGCGCCGTCGTGCCGCTGCGCCACGTGCCCAACGGCGAGGCGACGCTCGCCTACGACGCCGCCACCAGGACGCTCACCGTCGAGCTGCGCCTCATCGGGCTCGCCCCCAACAGCGTCCATCCCGCCCACATCCACACCGGCCTCTGCGAGAAGCAGGGCCCGGTCGCGTACGCGCTGAACAACGTCCAGGCGGACGGCCATGGGGTCGCCGACACGGTCACCGCCGTCGCCAACGTCAAGGAGGGCGGCATCCCCGACGCGGCCTGGTACGTGAACGTCCACAACGGGCCGAACCTCACCCCGGACGCGCAGTTCGAGCCGATCGCCTGCGGCGACGTCGCCAACGCCGCCAGGGGCGCCCACGTCGCCGTGAAGCTGCAGCAGGGGCCGCCGGCGACCAGCCAGCCCAGCAACCCCGATCAGAGCGCCTCGGGGACGGCGCAGCTCACCATCCAGGGGGGCGCGCTCAAGGTCGTGCTCGACGTCACCGGGCTCCGGCCCTCGAGCGCCCACGCCGTCCACATCCACCTCGGCAGCTGCGCCAACCAGGGAGCCGTGATCCACGGGCTGCCCACCCTGACCGCCGACGCCAGCGGCCACGCCACCCTGACGGCGACGGTGAACAACGTGAGCTCGATCCCCACCGGAGCCTGGTACCTGAACCTCCACCGCACCACCGCGGTGACCGCGGGTCAGACCGACTTCGACCCCATCCTCTGCGGCGACATCGGGGGCGCCTCCGGCTACTGACGCCGTGAGCCCGGCGGCACCGGCTCGGCCGGCGGCGTCGAGCCGGTCGCGCAGCAGGCGCGGCGGGCGGTGTCCGCGGGCAGCGGGTCGACGCGGTGGAGCACCCGCCCGCGGTCGAGGCGGAATCGCACCAGGGCCTTGCCCAGGGTCGGGCAGCAGTCGGGTCGTCGGCGGCGTAGAGCTGGTAGGCGAGCGCGGCGGTCGCCGGTCCCTGGCCGACCACCAGCACCGAGGCGCTGGGGAGGGGCGCGTCCTCGCCGAGCAGGGCCCCGTCGCCGTCGAAGAAGAACGCCTGCTCGTGGTGGGGCAGGGCGCTGCCGTCGCCGGCCACGCCGACCAGGACGTGGAGGGCGAGCTCGGGCTGGAAGGTGCCGGGGTCGGCGACCTGGTAGCCCATCGCCGCCACCTGCCGCTCGGCGGTGAGCAGGGCGGGCGGTGGCCCTGGGATCCGGGTCGGGGCGGGCGACGGGCGTGGGCTTGCGGTGGGCCGGTTGCGCTGCAGCCCGGTCACGCCGTTGGTGATCTCGATGTTGACCCCGCCGACGCTGTTCGCCACCCGGTGGAGGGCGGTGATCCCGGCGGTGCCCGCGACGACGATGAGCAGGGCGCCGAGGACGACGGCGATCACCAGGCCGGTGAGGTTCCGCGCCAGGGCACGGGCGGCCACCATCACCACCAGGAGCCCCCCCATCGCCAGGACCGCCACGAGCAGCAGCTCGGTCATCGGATGCCCTTTGTCGATGGGACTCCGTCCCCGGCGCCGCCAGGGTGACAGCCGCCCGTCAGGGGAGGGGTAAGTGAAGCACTCCGGGCGGTCGACGGCAACGGCTGTCATCGACGAGGGAGATGGGGGCCTGGGGGAGGCCCCCTCACCAGTGCGCGGGTCAGCGCGCAGAGGACGGCAGCGGGCACAATCGGCTGCCCGCCCCGCGCCCCAGGAGTACTCCGTGACCCAGCCCCGCCTGCTCACCGGCGACCGTCCCACCGGCAAGCTCCACCTGGGCCACTACGTCGGCTCGCTCGAGAACCGGGTCCGGCTGCAGCACCGGTACGAGTGCTTCTTCATCATCGCCGACCTCCACATGCTGACCACGAAGAACACCCGGGAGGACATCCTCGAATCCGCCGAGAACGCGCGGCACCTGGTGCTCGACTCGCTGGCGGCGGGGATCGAGCCGGGGCGCGCCACCTTCTACCTGCAGTCGGCGATCCCCGAGGTCACCGAGATCAACACGCTCTTCCAGAACCTCGTCACCGTGCCGCGGCTGGAGCGCATCCCCAGCCTGAAGGACATGGCCCGCGCCGCCGGCAAGGAGGAGATGCCCTACGGGCTGCTCGGCTACCCGGTGCTGCAGGCCGCGGACATCCTCTGCGTGCGCGCCCACATCGTGCCGGTGGGCAAGGACAACGCCAGCCACGTCGAGGTGACCCGGGAGATCGCCCGCCGCTTCAACGGCCTCTACGGCGAGGTCTTCCCCATCCCCGAGCTGATGATGGGCGACGTGCCCACCCTGGTCGGCACCGACGGCCAGGCCAAGATGAGCAAGTCGATCGGCAACACCATCTACCTCAGCGACGACGCGGCCGCGGTGCACCGGAAGGTGTTCTCGATGTACACCGACCCGGCGCGGATCCGTGCCGACATCCCCGGCACCGTCGAGGGCAATCCCGTCTTCATCTACCACGACGCCTTCAACCCCGACCGCGCCGAGGTCGACGACCTCAAGCGGCGCTACCGGGAGGGAAACGTCACCGACGTCGAGGTGAAGGAGCGTCTCTCCGAGGCGATCAACGCCTTCCTCGCGCCGATGCGCGAGCGCCGCGCCGCGTACGAGGCCGACCGCGGCTACGTCGAGACCCTGATCGTCGAGGGCACGGAGCGCACCCGCGAGGAGGTCGCGACGACCGTCCGCGAGATGCGCGACGCCATGGGCCTCAGAACCAGCTGGAACCGCATCCGGCGCCGCGCCGAGGAGCGCCGCAAGAAGTCCGCCGCGTCGTAGTGCCTCGGGTAGGCCACGGCATCGGGCGCGCCAGCGCACGATGTCTTTGGCCTGAGCGGGGGGAGGCGCAGCCTCCACCCGGTTAAAAAGAAGAGCAAGGAGTCCGGCTGGCGGGCGCCGGGCTCCCCGCCCGCAGAAGAGTCTGGATGGGCCGGGTTGAAGAAGCGTCGCACATCTTCGAACGGGCCGGCGACGGCGGCGTGACGGGCCGGTGACGGCTCGCGGCCGGTCCGCCATCGCCCTCTCGATTTCATTCGCGGTTCATCCGTAGGAAGTAGGGGGGCTCGGGCGTTGAAGGGACGTCCGCGACCTCATCGGACCAGGAAGGGCCCTGATGACGACACCCGTCCCCGCTCCTCCGAGCGCCCTCGTGGCGTGCGGCCGGGCTGCCGCGCTCGCCGCGGTGGCGGCGGCGGCGCTCACCGGCTGCGGCGGTGGTGGCGGCGATGCGGTTCGCGAGCAGAGCCCGCCGACGCCGCAGGCGCCGCCCACCCCGCCGCTGCTGGCGCGCCCGCTGGTCCCCGCGGGCCTCGGCCTCCACGCCGGGCCCACGCCGCTTCCGCTCGAGCTGCGCCTGCCCTCGCTGCAGGTGAGCGGTGCCATGCTCGCGGTCGGCATCACCACCGCCAGCGCGATGGACGCGCCCCAGGGTCCGATCGGCGATCCGGTGTGGCAGCAGGCGTTCTGGTACCGCGGCGGCGGCATCCCCGGTGACGTCGGCACCGCCACCGTCGCCGGCCACGTCGACGACGTGCGCGGGCGGCCCGCGCTCTTCGCGCACCTGGGAGATCTGCACCCCGGCGACCCGGTCGTGGTCCACGACGCCCGGAGCGGCACCGACGTGCGCTTCGCCGTCGACCGGGTGGCCACCTACTCGGTTCAGCAGGCATCGCAACCGGCGGTTCTCGCCGGGATCTATGGCGCCGGACCCGTCGCAGGGACGGGACCGCAGCCGGCGCCCGACGGACTCGCACACCTCACGCTCGTGACCTGTTCCGGAGACTTCGTCCACGGTGCATACGATCACCGTGTCGTCGTCTACACCCGGCGGATCGCGTGATGAGGCCACAGGGAAGGGATGACGACATGAACGACCAGCTCACCAGCAATCAGCACTGGCGCGACCGGGCGCGGCGGCTCGGCGGCGCCTGCTGCGTCGGCGGAGCGGGCCTGGTGGCGGGCAGCTTCCTCGCCTACGGACCGGCGGGGGCACTGATCTCCGGGGTGCCGGCGGTGCAGGTGGTGTCCGCCGCGTCACCGACGCCGACGCCGACCTCGACGACGAAGTCGACCACGACGACGCACACGACCCACTCCACGACGACGTCGAGCCACACCACGACGAAGTCGACCCACACCGGCAGCACCACGACCGCCAAGGGCACGGCGGCACCGATCCCGGTGGCGACCTCGAGCCCGCTCCCGATCTCCACCCCGGTGCCCACCGCCTCGGCGGCGCCGGCAAGCGGAGTGCTCGGCGCCTCCGCGACCACCTCCGCCGCGCTCCCCGACAGCGGCACCGCGGTGATCGCGCCTCCGGCGACGGGTGCCGACGTGCCCTTCGCCACCGGCTCGCTGCTGCTGCTCGCCGGCGGCGGCCTGCTGGCGGCCACCCGCCGGCGGAGGAGCTGACCCTCCGACACCCACGGGGTCCGGCCGGTGAGAGACCGCCGGCCGGGCCCTCCCCATGGCGATGGGACGGCCGGTTCCGCCCCGTGGTGGGCTAGGCTTGCCTCGACACGCGCGGCACCGCGGCCTGCGGCGTGAACCGAGCCGCCGTTCCATGTACCATCACCCCATGGCCAAACAGCCAGCCCCGATCGGGCGCGAGCCGGGTGGCGGCGGGGAGACCGTCCACACCATCGACGAGCTCGCCCAGGCGACCGGGATGACGACGCGGAACATCCGCGCCCACCAGTCCCGCGGGCTGCTGCCGCCGCCGGTGGTGCGCGGCCGCACCGGCTACTACAGCGACGAGCACGCCGCCCGGCTGCGGCTGATCCTCCGGATGCAGGCCGACGGCTTCAACCTCGGGGCGATCCGCCGGGTGCTCGACTCGGTGCCGTCGGGCACCGCCCGCCAGGTGGTCGACTTCGAGAGCGCGCTCCGCGCCGCCTGGGAGGAGGAGCCGGTCGAGACCCTCACCGCCGAGGAGCTGGCCCGACGCTTCGGCGCCGCCGACGTCGACCTCGTCCGGCGCGCCGAGCAGATCGGCCTGCTCCACGACCTCGGCGACGGCCGCTTCGAGGTGCGCAGCCCGACCCTGCTCCGCTGTGCCGAGCAGCTGGTGGTGCTCGGGGTGCCGCTCGGCTCCTGCATCGCCGCCGCCGAGGACGTGACCCGCCACGCCCACGGGGTGGCCCGCCGCTACGTCCGCCTCTACCTCGACGAGGTCTGGCGGCCGTTCGAGGAGGCGGGGCGTCCCGAGGCGGACTGGCCGCGGATGCAGGACACCCTGGAGCGGATGCGCCCGCTCGCCCTCGACAGCCTCGCTGCCGCCTTCCGGCTGGTGATGGGCGCCGAGGTCGACCGCGCCTACAACCAGGTGCTCCGCCGCCGCGCCGCCGGCCGCGAGGAGGGCGCCTCCGGGGGCGCCGGGCGCCGCCGCGCGGAGCCGGTGTCGGGATGACCGGCCGGCTGGTCTCGGTGAACGTCGGGACGGTGGCGCCGCTCACCGCCGGGCGCCGCACCGTGGAGAGCGGGATCGTGAAGGCGCCGGTCACCGGCCGGGTGCGCGCCGAGGGCGTCAACCTCGCCGGCGACCGCCAGGCCGACCTCAGCGTCCACGGCGGCGCCGACAAGGCGGTCTACGCCTACGCGATCGAGGACCACCGCTGGTGGGGCGAGGGCCTCGGCAGGGCCCTGGGGCCGGGCACCTTCGGCGAGAACCTCACCGTGAGCGGCCTGGAGGTGAGCGGCGCGGTGGTCGGCGAGCGCTGGGAGGTGGGCTCGGCCCTGCTCGAGGTCGCCCAGCCCCGCCTCCCCTGCTACAAGCTCGGCATGCGGATGGGCGACCCCGTCTTCGTCGCCCGGTTCGCCGCCGCCAACCGCCCCGGCGCCTACCTGCGCATCGTCGAGCCCGGCGATCTCGGCGCCGGCGACGCCGTCCGGGTCCTCGACCGGCCCGCCCACGGCGTCACCGTGGCCGAGGTCTCGCGGGCGCTGCTCGGCGAGCGCGCGGTGTGGGCGCACGTGCTCGGCGCCGCCGCTTTGCCCGCTGGACTGCGCGACCACCTGCTCGAGCGCCTCCAGGCCGCCGAGGCTCAGAGCAGCTCGTAGTTCCCGGCGAGGAGCTCGCGGCGCAGCACCTTGCCGACCGGGCTCTTCGGGATGGCGCGCACCAGCAGCGTCCGCCGTGGCCGCTTGTGGGCGGCGAGCGCGGCATGGCCGCGGGCGTGCCGCTCCAGCGCCTCGGCGGTGAGCCCCGCTCCCGGACGCGGCACCACGAAGGCGGCCACCAGCTGCCCCCAGCGGTCGTCGGGCAGCCCGCAGACCACGACCTCGGCGACCTCGGGATGGGCGGCGAGGACGTCCTCGACCTCGAGGGGGTAGATGTTCTCCCCACCGCTGATGATCATCTCGTCGACGCGGCCCTCCACCCAGAGGTCGCCGTCCTCGTCGAGGCGGCCGATGTCGCCGGTGTAGTACCAGCCCTCGCGCACCGCGTTCGCGGTCGCCTCGGGACGGTTGAGGTAGCCGGCGAAGGCCTCGTCGCCATCGATCGCGGCGATCACCTCGCCGGGCCTGCCCGCCACCACCTCGTCGGGCGGCACCCGGCGCTCGCGCGACGCCTCGACCAGGCGGATGCGGGTGTGCAGCCCGGCACGTCCCGCGCAGCCCGGCTTCTCCCGCTGCCGCGGCGACACCGTGAACGTGTAGATCTCGGTCGAGCCGTAGTGGTTGACGAGCACGTCGGGGTCGAACACCTCGGTGCAGCGGCGCACCAGGCCGGGGGTCATCGGCGCCCCCGCGTAGGCGAGCTTGCGGCAGTCGGGCAGGGGGCCGTCCAGCCGGTCCAGCAGCAGGTGGTAGGCGGTGGGCACCAGGTAGAGCGCGGTGACCCGGTGCTCTGCGAGGAGCGCCGGGACGGCACCGTCCGAGACCGAGGCGACCGGCACGTAGAGGCCGTTGACCGCGATCATCGAGAGCAGCGAGCGGATCCCCATGGTGTGGTTCATCGGCATCGCCCCGAGGGTGCGCTCCCCGGCCGCGTAGCCGCACTGGACCACGTGGGCGAGGCTGGCCGCCCACTCCGCCCGGTGCGAGCGGGGCACCCCCTTCGGCCGCCCGGTGGTGCCGGCGGTGTAGAGGATGACGCTGGCGGCGCGGTCGTCGTTGCCGGGGGGCTCGACCACCGGCGCCCCCGCGATCACCGCCTCGAGGTCGCGGACGTGGAGCCGCGGCGGCAGCCCCTCCACCGCGGCGAGGGCGGCCTCGACGCTGCCGTCGTGGAGCAGCAGCATCGCCTCGGAGTCGGCGAGGCAGTGGCCCAGCTCGGACGCTCCCAGCCGGAAGCTCAGCGGCACCGCGGTGGCGCCCGCCAGCTGGGTCGCCAGATAGGCGGTGGCCAGCGCCTCGGAGTTGCGCATCGCGAGCGCCACCCGCGCGCCCGGCACCGCACCCGCCTCCCGCATCCAGCCCGCCAGCCGGGCCGCCCGGCGGTGCCACTCCGCGTATCCGAGGACGCGGTCGCCGGCGACGACGGCGGGGTGCTCGGGATGCCGGAGCGCGGCCGACTCGAACGCCCATCCGACGTGCATGGGCGAAGCTTAGCGAGCGATGACCTCTCTGCCACCGACGGTGGGAAGGCCGGCGCGCCGCCAGGCGTGGAAGCCCCCGGCGACGTCGGTGGCGTGCTCGAGCCCGAGCCTGCGCAGCGTCGCCGCGGCGAAGCTCGACGCGTAGCCCTCGGAGCAGAGCACGACGATCGGGTGCTGGTGACCGACGATCTCGGGCAGGCAGGACGGCGAGGTGGGGTCCATCCGCCACTCCAGCACGTTGCGCTCGATCAGCAGCGCCCCGGGGACCTCTCCCTCGGCGCGCCGCTGCGCCTCGGGGCGGATGTCGACGAGGAGCGCCCCGTCGTCGACGGCCGCGGACGCGGCCACGGGGTCGAGGCGCACCAGGCCGGCGCGGGCCTCGGCGAGCAGAACGTCGACGGCGGACATCAGGCCGCCGCCGCCAGCGCGGGCACCGGCAGCGCCTGGTCGAAGGTGGTCATCTCCAGCCCGGGAGGCGAGTACGCGTGGATGCTCGTCGCCGCCCGTGGATGGTCGTTGCCGACCCGGTGCACCGTGGTCGGAGGCACCCGCAGCAGCGAGCCGGTGTGCAGCAGCCGCGACCGCGACGGCCATCCCGGCGCCGGCACCACGGTCTCGCGGAGGGTGCCGCCGACCACCGCCACCGCGCCCGACGCGCCGCCGTGGTCATGGAGGGAGGTGTGCTGTCCCCAGCACCAGCCGATCAGCCAGACCTCGACGGTGTCGGTCAGCGCCACCCGCTCGTACCAGCGCATCCGCGGGTTGTGCTGGACCAGCTCCGCCCAGAGATCTGGCCGCTCGGCCAGCGCGGAGACGACGGCAGCCAGGGTCT
Source organism: Candidatus Dormiibacterota bacterium (assembly GCA_036495095.1). Lineage (NCBI taxonomy): Bacteria > Bacillati > Candidatus Dormiibacterota > Candidatus Dormiibacterota bacterium. The sequence goes on from DASXNK010000081.1 coordinate 16,453, forward strand.
CGGCGTCGACGGGGTTGCCGCCGGCCGGGAGGCTGCGTGCCCAGGCGGCGCCTCGGAGAGCGGGGTGGATGTCCATGGCCCGACTGTCCGCCGGCGTCCCTTTCGAAACCATGACCGCCGCGCCGCGGGCACGGTCTGCGGATGAACCTCCGGCTCCGTCAGGCCGCCGGCCTCGGCCGGGCGCGCGCCGCTGACACGGGCCTCGACATCCATGTCACGCAGGCCTACCGGCCGCCGGGTTCATGGCACACTGTCCGGATGAGGGGGTTGGGTCACACCGTGCCGATGGGCGTCGCTCGCCCCACAGGAGGCTGAGCCGCGTCATGGCGATCGCGCCGCTGTCCTCCGCCGCCCCGGGCTGTCAGATCGTCCGAGCCGCCGGCACCGAGCTGAACGTGCTCAGCGCCGGGCATGGCCGCCGCACCGTGGTGCTGCTGCACGGCTTTGGCGACACCCACGTGACCTGGCGCAACGTCCTGCCCGAGCTGGCGCGGCGGCACCGCGTGATCTCCCTCGACCTCCCCGGCTTCGGCGCCTCCACCGCGATCGCCGGACCGCTGCTCGACGGCCAGGTGGCCGCCGTCGAGGGGGTGCTCGACGCCCTCGGCGTCGACGGCCCGGTGTCGGTGGTGGGCAACTCCATGGGCGGTGCGGCGGCGCTCCGCTTCGCCCTCGCCCACCCGCAGCGCACCGAGCGGGTGGTGGCGATCGCCCCCGCCGGGCTCGGCGTCGGGGTGCCGATCTGGTGGCGGATGCTGAGCGGCCAGCTGCTCTCGCTGCGCTTCATGCTGCTCGCCCTCGAGGTGATGCCGCCCTCGCTGGTCGAGTCGGTGTCCCGGCAGATCTTCCTCCGTCTCGTCGTCCACGACCCGGCGCGGATCGACTCCGCCACCATGCGCGAGCTCGGCCGGCGGTACCGCAGCCGCCGCGACATCGAGGACCTCTACCAGCTCGGCCACCTGCTCGTCGCCGAGCTCGCCTCCGGCACGCTGCTGCAGCGGGCCGAGGCGCTCGACGTCCCGCTGCTGGTGCTCTGGGGACGCCACGACCGGATGGTCCCGATGGAGCACGGCCGGGCGCTGGCGGACGCCGTCGCCGGCGCGCGGCTCGAGGTGCTCGACGCCTGCGGCCACTGTCCCCAGGTCGAGCGCCCCGACCTCCTGCTCCCCCTGCTCGAGGAGTTCCTCCACCCGCTGGCCCTGAGCGACGAGGACTGACCGACCCGGATCAGTCGAAGACGCTGGTCCGGTTGCCGTGGACGATCACCCGGTTCTCGAGGTGGAGGCGGACGGCGCGGGCGAGCACCACCCGCTCGAGGTCGCGGCCCTTGCGGATCAGGTCGCCGACCGAGTCGCGATGGCTGACCCGCACCACGTCCTGCTCGATGATCGGGCCGGCGTCGAGGTCGGCGGTGGCGTAGTGGGCGGTGGCACCGATGATCTTCACCCCGCGCTGGATCGCCTGGAGGTAGGGATTGGCGCCGATGAACGCGGGCAGGAAGGAGTGGTGGATGTTGATCACCCGGGGGTAGCGCACCAGGAACTCGGGGGTGAGGATCTGCATGTACTTGGCGAGAACCACCAGGTCGATGCCGTGATTCTGGAGCAGGCTGAGCTGCACCGCCTCGTGACGGTGCCGGTTGGAGCCGTCGGTGGGCACGTGCACGTACTCGATGCCGAAGGCGGCGGCGAGCGGCTGCAGCTCCGCGTGGTTGGAGATCACCAGGGCGATGTCGGCGCGCAGCTCGCCGCCGCGCTGGCGCTGGATGAGGTCGCTGAGGCAGTGGTCCTGGCGGCTGACCCAGATCGCCATCCGACGCACCTCGTCGGAGAAGTGGAGGTGCCAGGTGGCGTGGATCTGCTCGGCGAGCGGCGTGAATGCGGGGGCGATCTCGGGGCGGTCGAGCTCGAAGCCGTCGAGCTCCCACTCGATCCGCATCAGGAAGAGGCCGGTGGTGGGGTCGATGTGGTGCTCGGCGTGGACCAGGTTGCCGTTGCGGTCGGCGACGAACTGGGCGGTGCGGGCCACCAGCCCGCGCTGATCGGGGCAGGAGATCAGCAGGGTGGCGGTGGGCGCCGCGGCGCGGGTGGCGACGCTCACCGCATCCCCCCCTCGGAGAGCAGCCGCAGGGTGCGCACATGGACCTCGGGGCTGAGCGAGGCGACGATCGGCAGCCGCGCGGAGAAGTCGAGGACCCGGTCGTCGAGCGAGCCGCCGTCGATGTCGGTGACCACGGCCGCGGATTCTCGCAGCAGGAGCAGGGCTGCGGCGCAGTCGTAGGGGCGCATCCCCGACGGCGCCACCAGCGCCGAGGCCGAGCCGGTGGCCACCTGGCAGAGGCTGAGCGCCGCCGAGCCGAGCAGGCGCAGCCGGCGGGTGGCGGCGAGCAGCGGGGTGAGGCTGCTCACCTTGCGCACCGAGTTCATCCCCTCGATGAGCAGCATCGGGATCCGGCCGCGGTCGTCGAGACCGACGGCGAGCGGCCGCAGCGGCACCCCGTCGCGGGTCGCCCCCTCGCCGCGGACCGCGGCGTAGACCCGGGGGACGGCGAGGCTGCGCACCACCGCGACCGCGGCATCGGCGACGGTCTCGCCGTCGACCAGGCAGAGCGAGGTGCAGTAGTACGGGATGCCGTGCATGGCGTTGAGGCTGCCGTCGACGGGGTCGACGAGCAGCACCGGCTGGGTGGCCCCGTAGGCGCGGTCGCCGAGCTCCTCGCTGCGCAGCAGGAAGCGCACCCCGGCGGCGGCGAGCGCCTCGCAGTGGGCGATGACCACGTCCTCGGCGCGGCGGTCGACCACCGCGGTGCGGTCGCCGCCGGCGCCGACGTCGAGCGGCACCCTCCCCTCCTCGGTGCCCGCCAGGCCGGCGAGGGCGGTGGCGATGTCGGCCGCCATCCCCTCCAGGCGGTCGAGCCAGGCGGCCCGCTCGGCGGCGGTCAGAGGCGCCTCCCACGAACCCGCGCCAGGTCGAAGCGCGCCGTGCTGGCGACCGCCATGACGGCGAGCACCCCGGCCTGCAGCGGGTCGGAGACCACGAGGTCGCACACCTCGACCACCGAGCCGATCTGGCTGAGCGTGATCACCGGGATGCCGGTCCGCTGCACCTCGGTGACCGCGTCGGCGATGTCCCCGCCCATCAGCGACCCGGCGAGCACCAGGGCCCGCACCCGGGGCAGGCGGGCGACGGCGCGCACCGCCTCGGCGATGTTCTCCTCGCCCACCAGCGGGATGGTGTCGACGCTGATCCGCTCGCCCCGGATGTTGTGGCGGTCGGCCTCCTGCACCGCCCCGCTGGCCACCGCCGCCACCTGGGCGCCGCCGCCGATGACGATCACCCGGGCGCCGAAGATGAGGCCGAAGGGGCGGGGCTCGCTGCACTCGACCACGAAGGGCAGCGCCAGCAGCCGGCCGGCGAGCCCGTCGACGTCGCACTTCTCGAGCTCGAGGTAGAGGCTGAAGACGCCCCGGGTGGCCTCGCGGGTCTCGACGGTGACGATGTTGCCCCCGGCCTCGAGGATCTCGCCGGTGATGCGGTGGAGCACGCCGGGCTGGTCGTCGGCGCGGATCAGCAGGCTGCGGGTGTCCATATCTGCCGCCGATGGTGGCATGAGAGCCCGCGCACCCGTTGTCCGGGGCTGCGTCAGAATGCGCCGGAGATGGACAGGGGACGGGTCGAGGCCTTCAGCGACGGGGTCTTCGCGATCGCCATCACCCTGCTGGTGCTCACCATCGGCCAGCCCCAGCGCTTCGACGACCTCGGCGCCGAGCTGCTCAGGCAGTGGCCCGCCCACGCCGCCTACGTGGTGAGCTTCAGCGTGATCGGGATCATGTGGTTCAACCACCACGCCGTCCTCAGCCGGCTCGCCCGGATCGACCGAACCCTCGTCTACCTGAACCTGCTCCTGCTCATGACCATCGTCTTCCTCCCCTACCCCACCGGGATCCTCGGCGAGGCGCTGCGGCGCGGCGAGGGCACCCGGGTCGCCGCCGTCGCCTACAGCATCGTGATGCTCGTCAACGCCCTCGCCTGGGGAGCGCTCTGGCTCTACGCCTCCGGGGGCCGCCGGCTGCTCGACGACTCGTTTCCCGAGGAGCAGCGCAGGCTCACCACGGTGCTCTTCGTGGCCGGGGCGGGGGTGTACCTCGTGGCCGCCGGCATCGCCCTGCTCAACGCCTACGCCTGCCTCGCGTTCCACGGAGCGGTCGCCCTCTACTACGCGGTCGACCCGATCTCCTGGGGCCTCCGCCTCCGCCGCGAGCGGGGCTGAGCCCGCCGCCCTCAGAGGCCGAGCAGCCGGACCGCGTTGCCGCCAAGGACCGCCGCGGTCGCCTCCTCCCCCAGGCCGAGGCCGCGCAGGCTCTCGAGGTAGCGCGGGGCCCGCAGCAGGGGGTGGTCGGTGCCGAACAGCAGCCGGTCGGCCCCCACCGCCTCGACCACCGCCCGGTAGACCGAGGGCTGGTAGAGGAAGGGCACCGCGGCGGTGTCGAAGTACAGGCTGGTGCGGCAGAGCTCGCGCACCTCGGGCATGTGCGCGTAGAGCGGCAGCCCGCCGCCGAGGTGGGCGCAGACCACGGTCAGGTCGGGATGGCGCAGCGCCAGGGCGGCGACCCGGTCGGGGGTCGCGGTGCCCTTGCCCGGGTACTCGTGCCCGACCGGCTCGCTGCAGTGCAGGTTCCAGGGCAGGCCCGCCGCCACCGAGGCGCGCACCACCGGGCCGAGGGCCGCCTCGTCCTCGAGGGCCCACCCCTGGGCGTCGGCGTTGAGCTCGCCGATCCCCCGCAGGCCGAGCCGGGCGCAGCGCTCGACCTCGGCGGCGGCGCCGGGGTCGGCGGGCTGGACGCAGCCGAAGCCCACCAGGCGGCCGGGGTGGCGGCGCACCGCGGCGGCGAGGTAGTCGTTGGCCTCGGCGCAGAGGGCGGGGTCGGTGAAGGGCCAGGTGAAGCACACCGCCCGGTCGACGCCGGCCGCGGCCATGGCCTCGACCAGGTCCTCGGCGGAGGCCACCGCCGCCCCCGGCCGGGCGTGGCAGGCGCCGAACCAGGGCTCGCGGGCGCAGATCTCGGCGAGCCGGCCTCGCACCCGGTCGGGAAGGATGTGGACGTGCGCGTCGACGATCACCCCAGCCATCTCCCGGTGGCGTACAGCCCCGCCCCGTAGGCGAAGAGGCCGGCGCTCGCGGCCACCGCCGCGGCCCGCCAGGAGGGGCGGCGGGCGAGCAGGTCCCAGACGGCGATGAGCGCGGGGAACATGGCGATCTCGTAGCGTGGCACCGAGATCCAGTAGGAGACGCAGACGGAGAGCAGCCACACCGCGGTGCAGAAGCTGAGCAGCGAGAGCGGGAGCGTGCGCCGGATCCAGAGCGCGGCCACCACCACCGCACCGCCCACGCCGAAGAGCACCTCGAGGGCGAAGACGTACGTCGAGCCCGCCGGCAGCGAGCTGAGCACCGCCGAGTCCCAGGTGGCCCGGGCGCCCGCCCAGGGCCAGTCGAGGTGGCGGTAGTCGAACGACACCGATCCCTCGGCGTGGAGCCAGGCCAGCGCGTCGCCGGTGTGCACCTGCAGGTAGACGCCGAAGAGCAGCAGCGGGAGCGGCACCAGCAGCAGCCAGCCGAGCTGCGGCGTCGGCCGGCCGCGGTGGCGCACCAGCTGCTCGACCAGCAGCGCCGGGATCAGCGCCACCCCGGTCACCCGGGTGGCGCAGGCCAGCGCCGCCACCAGGCAGGCGGGGCCGAAGCGGCCGCGGCGGGCGAGCAGCAGCGACCCGGCGGCGGCGGCGAGGAAGGCGCTCTCGGTGTAGACGAGGCCGAGGAAGGCGGCGTACGGCCAGAACGCCAGCGCCCAGACCGCGAAGCGCGCCGCGCCGAGGTCGCGCTCGCGCAGCACCAGCCCGGCGAGCAGGCGGAGGGCGACGAGCTCGAGCACGCTGCTGACCAGCAGGCCGGCGAGCACCGCGTCCCGGGCGACCAGCATCACCACGTGCACCAGGATCGGGTAGCCGGGGAAGAAGGCGACCAGGTGGCCGCCCTGGCCGAGGCCGAAGTCGAGGTGCGACGGGTAGCCGTGCTCGGCGATGGCCACGTACGACTGGCTGTCCCACTGGTCGAAGGCGGAGCGCAGCTCGCCGCCGGTGGGGAATCCGGGAGCGGTGCTCTGCTCCCAGGTGGCCAGCACCGGCACCAGCAGGCTCACCGCCCGGGCGGCGAGGAAGGGGGGGAGAACCAGCCGCCAGAGCGGGCCCCCGAGGGTCACCGCCGGCGGCGCAGGTCGCCCTGCGCCGGCCCCTGCAGGCCGCCGCCATCGCGGCCGGCGCGCAGCCCCAGCAGCTCCACGAAGGCGCGGGCCACCACCGCGGGGCGGGCGCCGGTGGCCTCGCCGGTGGTGCGGGGATGGTGGGGCACGGCGACCTCGACGATGCGGCAGCCGCGGTCGCGGGCGCGCAGCGCGAGCTCGGTGGAGATCATCGCGCCCTGCGACTGGAGGCCGACGCCGAGCTCGCGCGCGAACAGCTTGAAGGCGCAGTTCACGTCGCGGAGGGTGGGCCCGTTCAGCAGCCGCACCAGGGCGAAGAAGGCGGCGTGGTTGGCCCGGCGCGTCCAGGGGTCCTGGCGCTGCGCCCGGTAGCCGGCGATCATCGAGCCCGGCTCCCAGTGGGGCAGCAGCAGCGCCAGGTCGGCGGGGTCGAACTGGCCGTCGCTGTCGAGCAGCCACACCGCCTCGCTCCGCGCCGCCTCGAAGCCGGTGCACAGCGCCGCCCCGTAGCCGAGGTTGGACGGGTGACCGAGCAGCCGCGTCCCCGGCAGCTCGGCGGCGAGGCCGAGCACCTGCTCCGAGGTGCCGTCGTTGCTGCCATCGTCGACCACAACGACCTCGTGGTCGGCGACGCCGCTGCCCCGGAGCGCGGCGTGGGTGCGCCGCACCGTCTCGGCGATCACCGCCACCTCGTTGTAGGCGGGGAGCACGGCGCTGATCGACGCGGGCAGGGTGCTCATGAGCGGCGGACATCGTAGACGGTGGTGTCGCCGGCCCGGGCCAGGACCGGGTAGTGGGCGGACCACCATGCCTGGTCGGCCGACTGCTGGTCGCGCTCCCAGGAACCGAGCTCGACGAAGGAGACGCGGTATCGCCGCAGCAGCCCCTCGACGGGGCAGCCCGGGGGGTCGCCGGGGCAGCCCGCGTACATGGTGTGGATGTCGTCGGGCCGGCTGCCGAAGTCGGTGCCGTAGCTGTTCAACCAGCCCGCGTAGCCCATCACCGCGGTGCGTCCGGCGAGGGTGAGCAGGGGGTCGTTGGGGCGGCCTCCGGTGAGGATGACGGCGGTGCGCGGGGTGTGGGCGGCGACCTGCGCGGCGAGGTCGCGATCGTCCTGACCGGCCCAGGTGTAGCTTCCCGGATTGGTGTCGCGGGGGGTCCAGGGGAGATCGCGGAGCATCACCAGGCCGCCGCTGAGGAGCAGGCTGGCGAGCGCCACCGTGGCGGCGGCCGCCCGCCAGGCCCCGCCCCGCCACCAGCGCACCACCCAGGCACCGACCAGCAGCGCCGCGCCCAGCTGCCAGTAGGCGAAGAGCTTGGTGTTGTCCCAGTCCCACGACTGGAACACCACGATGTTGGCGACCAGCCAGAGCAGCATGAGCGGTGCGCAGAGCAGCGCCAGCTCGTCGGAGATCAGCGGCGGCCGGGTCCGCGGACGGTCGTCGTCGACACCGATGGGACGGGTGTGGCGCATCACCACGGTGCCGAGGAGCACGGCGCAGGCGGGCAGCAGGATGCCGGTGTTCAGCAGCCAGAAGCCCCAGAAGCCCGGGGTGAGGAGGACGTGGACGATCCTCCCCACCACCCCGCCGATGCCGTCGTGGACGAGGCTGACGATCCGCCCCGGGTCGGAGTCCGGGTTCCACTTCCACCCCGGCTCGAGGTAGGGGAACGAGTTGCTGCCGAAGGGGCCGCTGTCGACGCCGTGTCCGCCGGCGGCGATCTGCGCCAGCCGGGGCACGGCCAGCGCCAGGGTGACGCCGAGCATCCCCAGCCACTCCCGCCGCCGTCGCACCAGCGCCAGCACCGGGAGCACCACCGAGAGCGCGATCAGGGTGTGGACGTGGATCAGCGGCAGCAGCCCGGCGAGCACGCCGCCGAGCAGGAGTGGCGACCATGCGGGCGGCGGCCGGGCCAGCCCGGCGGCGACCAGGAGGAGCACCGCCAGGGCGATGCTGACGCCGTGGACGAAGGTGCGCTGGGGCAGCCACCAGGCGAGCAGGGGCGTGTACCACTGGATGTTTCCTGCGGGCTGGACGGCGGCGTCGGTGAGCAGCCCGTCGTAGGCGCGGGGCTGGTCGGCGACGGTCGCGGGGATGGCGCGGAACGCCGCCACCGCGTCGCCGGGGTGGGTCATCACCTGGGTGGGAGCGCAGCGGGCGGCGCTCAGCCCCGCCCTGGCGCAGGCGTCCCACCACAGCCCGCTGGCGCCGAGCCCGCCGCCGAGCAGGCAGATCGCCATCGCCACCACCCCGGCGGCGAAGGAGCCGCACAGCCGCCGCGCCAGCGAGGCCAGCAGCAGCGCGGCGGCGACACAGAGCACCGCGCTGGGGATCGCCAGCGCCGCCCCCGGCGAGGCTCCGAGCTGCAGCAGCATGGCGCTCTGGAAGTCGGGGAGGAAGGGATAGCGATAGGGGGTGCCGCTGAAGATGGGGTCGTGGGGCGGCAGGTTGTGCCCCGCCGAGAAGCTGCTCGCCGCGGTGGCGTGCAGCGACCAGTCCGCCCACACCGTGGGGAAGCCGGCCGAGATGTCCGGGCCGCTGCTGAAGAGGGTGTGGGCGAACAGGATGGAGAAGCCGGTCACGGCCGCGGCCAGCAGTGCCAGCGGCCCCCACAGTGAACCGTCGCGCCGGCGCTCGGGCAGCTCCGCGATCGACCCCCGCCAGGGGCCGCGGGGGTCGCCGGCGCGCAGCGCGACGCCGAGGCCGAGCAGCCCCAGGAGCAGCGGCCCGGCGAGCACCGCCGGGGTGCTCATCCCCGCCACCAGGGTGACGCCGAGGGTGCTGAGCGCGCTCAGCTCGATGCCGGCGACCACCGCGATCGCCACCCGCTCCTCGAGCCGCAGCGGCACCCGCACCAGCCCGGCCACGGCGGCCCCGGCCGCTCCGGTGAGCAGCCAGAGCACCCCAGCCAGGACGGTCACTGCCAGTCACCCACCCACAGGCGCATGGCGTGGTCGGCGGGGCCGAGCGGCGCCCCCGTCCACATCGGGGAGAAGAAGACGAAAGCGGCCACAACCACGGCGAGGGCGGCGTAGGAGAGCGGCGCCAGCCGCACCGTGCGGCCGAACACGCCGACCTCGGCGCGGCGCAGCGCGGTGAGCGCATAGGCGGAGGCCAGCGCCATGAAGGGCAGCGCGCCGAGCATGTGGTAGAAGAACAGCACCCGCTTCTCGTTGCCCAGCACCCACATCAGCCAGGCGGCGCTGTAGCCGAGCACGCAGAGCGCCGGCACCAGCCGGCGGGACACCACCGCCGAGATCACCGCGAGCACCGCGAACACCACCATCAGCGCCAGGCCCAGGGCGAACGGCGCCATCGACGGGTGCACCCCGACCACCCCGGTCTCCGCGGACTTGAAGAAGCGGATCATCAGCCCCAGCCCGGCCACCATCACCGCGCCGGTGGCGAACCGCCACCACGACGGCCCCCGGGTCATCGTCCACACGCAGAAGAGCAGCGCGGGGATCGCCGGCCACCACACCGCGGGATTGCCCATGTCGGTGATCCAGGCGGTCTCGGGGTTGCCTCCGGCGGTGGTGTGGCGGGTGTAGTCGGCGTAGAAGAGCACCGGGTGGGCCATCACCGGCCACGTGTACCAGCGCGACGCGTAGGGGTGGGGGCGGCACTCGATGTCGTGGTAGTTGAGGCTCGCCTTCATCTGCCCGGCGATGTTCCCGATCGCCGCGGGGATGCTGGGCAGGGCGTGCCCGGCGGCGGTGACCGGGGTGCCGTCGGCGTGCCGGATCAGGGGCACGTCCTGGTGGTCGTCCCTGGGGTTGGGACCGTCGCGCAGCCCGCCCTTGGGGTCGCAGGCGACGAAGTGGTAGACGGTGTCGTGGGGGATGGTGAGGTAGCGCGAGTAGCTCGCGGCGAAGACCGAGCCGGCGAGCAGCAGCGCGGCGGCGTAGTGGAGCAGGGCGCGGCGGCCGGCGGCGTCCCGCCACATCCGGGCCTCGCCCTCGCCGGGCCCGGCGACCCCGCGCAGCGCCGGCACCAGGCGCACCGCCACCGGCTCGAGGAACCGGCCGAGGATCAGCGCGACCACCACCAGCGCCGGGGCCAGGGCGGTGAGCTTGGCGGCGAAGGCGAGGCCGGTGACCGCCGCCAGGGCGTACAGGGTCGCCCGCCACTGGGTGCGGGTGCGGGCCTGCCAGTGGAGCAGGAAGGCGTAGGTGATGGAGACCGCGAGGAGGATGGCGATGATGTCGATGACGCCGGTGCGCGACTCGACGAAGGCCAGCCCGTCGAGGCTCATCATCACCGCCGCGGCGACCGCGAAGAAGCGCTCCCGGCGCAGCCGCCGGGCGATCAGGTAGACGAGGCCGACCATCAGGCTGCCGGCGATCGCGCAGCTCAGCCGCCACGACCAGCCTCCGAAGCCGAGGGCGGCGATCGGCGGTGCCATCAGCAGCTTGGCGAGCGGCGGCTCGGGGTCGAAGTAGTCGACGGTGGGCTGGTGCAGGTCCTTGGCGGCGTCGACGGGGAAGTACACCTCGTCGAAGACGAACCCGCAGTGCCGCTGAGGTGGGTCCTTGGGGCCGGTGATGTGCCCGTGAGCGTCGACGGGGACGTCGTCGACGCAGCCGTCGTTGTTGTACGGGTATGAGAGGCCGTAGGCGGTCACCGGGGCGCCGCCGCCGGGATGGCTGAGGGCGTCGGGGAAGATCGGGCTGGCGATCCGCAGCACGAGGGCCGTCACCACCAGGGCGAGCAGCCAGATCACGTCGATCCGGTCGAGGTCGAGAAAGGCGCGCGCCCCGGCGCGGGGCACGCTGCCCGGTGGCCGCGGCCTCACCGGCGGCGCCTGCGGCGGGCCGCCGGCGGCGCCGCATCGGGCCGGGGCATCGCTTCCTCGATCTCGCGGAGGAGGCCCTCGACGTCGACCACCGGCACCACCAGGTCGCTCTCGAAGAGGAACTGGCGGCCGAGCAGGCGGCGCAGCTTCACCAGCTGCTCCGCCGGGGTGTCGAGCCGCAGGGTGAGCGCCTCGGTCTCCAGCCAGCGCGCCACCGGCCGGGGCAGCACCCTGCGCCGCTCCGGCTTGTTCGCGGTGGCCGACACCCGGGCGACCCGCGCCCGGCGCACCTCGGCGAGGGGGATCCGCTGGCTCATGCCGGTGCGCCGGATCACCAGGTTGTCGCCCTCCACGGAGAGGGTGCTGAAGCGCTGGCGCAGCCAGAAGTTGAAGGCGAAGCCGTAGAAGGCGGCGCCGAGAAAGCTGAGCGGCGCGAGGCCGGCCTGGGTCTTCCCGTGCTGGAAGACCGGCTGCAGCAGGGTGGCGAGCAGGCAGCCGGTGGCGAACAGCAGCAGCGGCAGGCGGAACCGCCGCCACCGATCGACGTCGTACAGGATGGCGTGGCGACGGCTCTGCATGGCTGGGCGGGGCCGAGGATACCTGCCCAGCCCATCGCACAGTGCCGCCATCGGGTCGTTACACGGCCTTCACAATTCCTCACCGGAACTGAACAGGCCCCACGCGGGGCCGGCGGTATCGTTGGGTCACCGAGCGGGAACACCGCTCCTGAACTCGAAGCTCATTCCCTTCCTTGGAAAGGCCGGGGCCGCAAGCCCCGGCCTTTTCATTTTTCGCCGCCCGCTCCGGATGCCGCTCATCTGTTCGAGCGACGGTGCTCTCGAACTCGGAGCCTTGACAGGCCCGGCGCTTTGGAAATAGGGTCAGTGCCATATCACCTGCTACTGATGATGTAACTAATCGCGTCATAAACAGTGACAGGTGCCTACCCCCGACCGGAGGTCCCAAGGATGGGCAACGAGAGCAAGGACCGCAACACCGCAGCCGACCCCGCGCATCCCACCTCGACGGGACGCGTCGGTGGCAAGGGCGGGATCTCGACGGCGGCCGAGGGCGAGAGCCGGATGCCGGAGACCCCGTTCGACAGCGTCACCCACGAGGGTGAGGACGTCACCCCCTCCGCCGGCCAGTACGGGACGCACAAGGAAGGCGTGCGCAAGGCCGAGGAGATGGGCCAGGACGAGGAGCATCAGAGCATGGGCACCACCGGTGCCGGCCGTCCGGCCGGGCGCCAGGGGCCTGGCTCGAACCGGCCCACCAACTCCGGCGCGGCGCAGGGCGACCAGCCCGGCGCCGGCCAGACCAACGTCTGACCGACACCCAACCAGAAACTCCTCGCAGCCAGGAGAGAGCCCGCCCCCGGCCGGGGGCGGGCCCTTTCTCATGTCAGGAGGCGCTGCGGACCCGCCGCACCGCCTCCTGCCAGGCGGCGTACGCCGCCACCGGCCGCCGGCCGGGTTCCGCGGGCTCGAAGCGCCGGCCCGGACGCCAGGCGCCGGCCACCGCCTGCGGACCGTCGAGCAGCCCGGCGCCCACGGCGGCGAGCCAGGCGGCGCCGAGCGCGGTGGTCTCGGCGGTCGAGGTGCGGGCGACCGGGATGCCGAGCAGGTCCGCCTGGAGCTGGAGCATCCCGTCCATGACGCTGGCGCCGCCGTCCACCCGCAGCTCCGCGAAGTTCGCCCCCGCCACCTCCATCGCCTCGACGACGTCGCGGGTGCGCAGCGCCATCGCCTCGACCACCGCCCGCACCACGTGGGCGCGGGTGACCCCGGCGGTGAGGCCGAGCAGCGCACCGCGGGCGCCGCTGTCCCAGTAGGGGGCGCCGAGGCCGGCGAGGGCGGGCACGAAGTGGCAGCCGTTGCTGTCGGGAACGCTGTCGAAGAGCGGACCCGCCTCGGCGGGGGCGTCGATCAGGCCGAGCCCGTCGCGCAGCCAGGTGAGCCCGGCGCCGGTCACGAAGATGCTGCCCTCCAGGGCGAAGCTGTCGTGCCCGTCGAGGCGCCAGGCGACGGTGGTGAGCAGCCCGTGAGCCGGCTCGGGGATGCGCTCGCCCAGGTTGCAGAGCAGGAAGCTGCCGGTGCCGTAGGTGTTCTTGCTCATCCCCGGGGTGACGCAGGCTTGGCCGAAGAGCGCCGCCTGCTGGTCGCCGGCGATGCCGCGGATGGCGACGCGCCGCCCGAGGAAGGCGCCAGGGTCGGTGTCGCCGGCGTGGCCCGCCGAGCCGGTCACCTCCGGGAGCAGCGCCGCCGGCACCCCGAAGAGGTCGCAGAGGGCGGGGTCGAAGGCGCCGGCGTGGAGGTCCCAGAGCAGGGTGCGACTGGCGTTCGAGGGGTCGGTGGCGATCCGGCGGCCGCCGGTGAGGCGGGCCACCAGCCAGCCGTCCACGGTGGCGGCGCAGAGCTCCCCCCGTTCGGCGCGGGCGCGCAGCTCGGGACGTTCCCGGAGCAGCCATTCCAGCTTGGTGGCGGTGAAGTAGGGGTCGAGGAGCAGCCCGGTGCGGGCGCGCAGCTCCGGCTCGTCGCCGGCGCGCCGGTGGGCGTCGCAGATCTCGGCGCTGCGGCGGCACTGCCAGACGATCGCCGGGGCCACCGGGCGCAGCGTGTCGCGCTCGAAGACGACCACGGTCTCGCGCTGGTTGGTGATGCCGAGCGCGGCCGGCTGAACCTCGCCCTCGAGCAGCTCCTGGCAGGCGCCGAGCACCGAGCTCCACAGCGCCTCGGCGTCCTGCTCCACCCAGCCGGGCCGGGGATACACGACCGGCACCTCCCGGTAGGCGCGGCGGTGGAGGGTGCCGTCCAGCCCCACCAGCAGCGCGGTGGTGCCGGTGGTGCCCTGGTCGACGGCCAGGAGAAGGGGCTCGGCCACTACTCGCCGGCGAAGCGCGGGTCGCGGCGCTCCATCTGAGCGGCCAGCCCCTCGCGGAAGTCACGGGTGCGCAGCAGGGTGCCCAGGTTGGCGGCGAGCGCGCTCCGCTGCCCCTCCTCGACGTCGGCGCCGGCGGGGTCGGCGAGCATCAGCGGCTTGAGGTGGGCGATCGCCAGTGGCGGGGTGGCCGCGCAGCGGGCCGTCCAGCGCCGCGCCGCCTCCTCCAGGCCGGCCCGGGGCACCACCTCGTTGACCACGCCCCAGCGCTCCAGGGTGGCGGCGGGCACCCGATCGGCGAAGAAGAGCATCTCCTTGGCCCGGGCCATGCCCACCTCGCGCATCAGCCGGGGGATGTGCCCGAGGTCGGGGAGGAAGGCGTAGCGCATCTCCATCATCACGAAGAAGGCGTCGTCGGCGGCGACCCTCAGGTCGCAGGCGAGCATGAGGGCGAGGCCGCCGCCGACGCAGGCGCCCTGGACCACCGCCAGGGTGGGCACCGGGCAGCTGTCGATGGCGTCGACGGTGCTCTGCAGCTCCTCCGCGTCGATGTCCACCCGCTGGCCGTTGCTCCCCCCCGCCACCTGCGCCAGCAGGCCGCGGTCGAGCCCGGAGCAGAAGCTGTCGCCCTCGCCGCGGAGCACGACGGCGCGCACCCCCGCGCCGCGGGCGCGCTCGCCGAACGCCTCGCCGAGCACCCGCCAGGCCTCCAGGTCGAGGGGATTGCGCTGGTCGGGACGGCTGAGGGTGACGGTGAGCACCCCGCGCTCGTCGAGCTCGATGCGGGCCGAGGCGGTCATCGAGGGAACCTCCGGGTGGGGCGGACGGCGCTCAGCCGTGGCCCGGCGGAGCCGGCCGGCCGGCGGCGCAGTCGCAGCCGCGGGCGGCGGGCAGGCGGGACACCAGCCCGCGGAGCGCGGCGCGGATGCGCTCCGTGTTCTGGCGGAAGACGGCAAAAACCTCCGCCTGGGTCACCGGCCGCACCTCCGGCGAGCCCTCGAGGCCGCAGTCGTAATCGGTGACCAGCGAGAGGTTGACGTAGCACATGCCCAGCTCGCGGGCGAGCACCACCTCGGGGTACTGGGTCATGTTGATGACGCTCCAGCCGGCGCCGGCGTAGTGGTTCGACTCGGCGCGGGTGCTGAAGCGGGGTCCGTTGATCACCACCACGGTGCCGCCCTCGTGGACGGTGAGCCCGGCCTCGCGCGCGGCCGCGGCCGCCAGGGGGCGGAGCTCGGCGCAGTAGGGGTCGGCGGCGCTGAGGTGAGCGACCTCGGGGCCGTCGAAGAAGGTGTCGGCGCGGCCGTGGGTGCGATCGACCAGCTGGTCGCAGACCACCACCTCGCCGGGGGCGCGATCGGCGCGGAGGCTGCCCACCGCGGAGGGCGCGAGCACCCGCTCGACGCCGAGCTGATGGAGCGCCCACAGGTTGGCACGGTAGTTGATGCGGTGCGGAGGGATGGTGTGGCCGGCGCCGTGGCGGGCGACGAACGCGACCCGGTGACCGCCGAGATCGGCGACGGCGACGCGGTCGCTGGGCGGCCCGTACGGGGTCTCGAGATCGAGCATCTCGGCGCCGTCGAGGAACCGGTACAGACCCGACCCGCCGATGACGCCGACCGCCGCCGGCCGCCGCTCGCTCATCCGCGCATGGTGGCACGTCGACGCCGGCGCGGGGCAGGTCCCGATCGCCACGAAGGCTCCCACGACCACGAGCGGCGGGATTCGCCGATTCCGTTCACACGCGGGGATTCGTTGGTAGGATTGGAGCGGGCGAGAGGGCGAGGCCGTGCGGGCCACCTCTCCCCCGGTCAGGAAGGGAGGCCCATGCGAGCCATTGATCGCGGGCATTTCACGCACGGCTGCGCGGAGTGCTCGGTCGAGACGGCGGCGTCTGCTGCCCGGCTGCTGCCGGCGTCGCGGCCGCGCGGGGAGCGGCGGTGAGCGTCGACTACCTCCCGCCCGGCGACGCGCACGCCGGCGACGACGACCTCGACGAGCTCCTCGACCTGGCCGCCGAGCTGTCGCCGCCCGAGGATCTGCCCACCGCCTGGGACCGGCGCGCCCGCTTCACCGGCGGCGGGACGGTGGCCCGCATGCTGCACGGACGGTGGACCGGCGGCGAGGAGGAGGCGCCCGAGGATGATGCCGCCGAGGCCGCTCAGACCGCGGGGCTGGTGCGCATGCACCTCGACGCGGCGGTCTCCGAGCTCGGCGACCTGTCCCTCACCGAGGAGCCGCGCCACCGCTACCTGCCCGCGATCGTCTCCCCGCGGACGTTCATCCCGATCCCCTGGCGGAAGCCGCTGGCGGTGAGCGGCGGGCTGCTGCTCGTCGGTGTGGTGGGAGGCATCCTCTTCCACACCCTCGGCCCCGACCGCTACTCGTCGATCCCCTTCACCTCGCCGCCGCTCGCGCTCGGGCCGGCGATCGCCGAGGGCGACCCGGGCCGCTTCCCGACCCTCGCGGCACTGCCGCGGCCGCCGGCCACGGCCGCCCCGAAGGTCATCGCGCCGGCCAGCGGCGTCCAGCAGGGCGGCGGCCAGGCCAGCTCGGGAGCGACCGCGGGCACCGCCGGCGCCACCAGCAGCTCGGCGTCCGAGCACGTCCTCACGCCGCCGATCACCGATCAGCCGCCGACGTTCGGCGGACCCAACGGCGGCGGCAACGGGTTCTTCAATCCGTTCCCGGGGGCGACGCCCTTCCCGACCGCGACTCCGACGCCGTCGCCGACCGCGTCGCACACCCCCAAGCCGACGGCGAAGCCGACCACCGCGCCCAGCTTCACCCCCGGCCCCAGCTTCACGCCCGCGCCGTCGCCGAGCGGATCGCCGTCCCCGCAGCCGACCTCGACGCCCCAGCCGACGTTCTCGCCGAACCCCACGCCGAATCCCACGCCGAACCCGACGCCGCGCCCCACGCCCCAGCCGACACCGCAGCCGACGCCGAACCCCACGCCCAACCCGACACCACGGCCCACGCCACAGCCGACGCCACCGCCGACACCGCAGCCGACGCCGCGGCCCACACCCCAGCCGACCCCGCAGCCGACGCCGTCGCACACGCCGGCGCCCACGCCCCAGCCGACGCCGGCGCCGAGCCCGAGGCCGACCGTGTCGCCGGGCCCCTCCGGCTCCCCCTCCCCCTCCCCCTCCCCCACCGGCCCGTAGCCGGCCGGCCGCGGCACGTCCCGGGGCAGGATTTCGGGCGGTCTCCCGTTTACACAGGGAGCGCCCGCTCGCCAAGGAAGGGGTGAGAAAGAACCATGCCACGCAGCCAGACGCCGTGCCGCACCGTGCGCACCGCCGCGGCGCCGGTCGACGTGACCCGATGACCGGCCCCCAGGACGTCGCCCCGCAGCCTCCCGAGGAGGATCTGGAGGAGTTGCTCGACCTCGCCGCCGAGCTCGCGCCCCCGGAGGAGCTCGCCACGGCGTGGGACCGCCGGGCGCGGTTCAACGGCGACCGCTTCACCCACATGATGCGGTTCGTCGACCACACCGGCGACCTGGTCGGCACCGAGCTGCCCGCACTCGACGAGCGCGAGACGGCGCGCCAGCAGCGCGACCGCATCCGCGCGGTCATCTCCGAGCTGGGCGACCTCTCCGTCAGCGAGCCCGCCGAGCCGGGTGCACCGGCCCGCGGGCTCATCCACTTCGCGAACCGGCAGGCGGGCTGGCGCTGGGTGGAGGGCTCCGAGCCCGTCCCCGCGAACCGCTGGAGGAAGCCGGCCGCGCTGGTCGGCGGCGTCCTCGCCGGCGTCCTGGTGCTCGGCATCGGCTGGCGGACCTGGGGGCCCGAGGTCGGCCAGGTGGCGTACACGACGCCGCCGGTGACCTCGAACAGCGGGATCCCGCTGCCGACCTACTCGCCGCTGCCGATCTACACGCTCAACCCGGCGCTGCCGTCGAACCCCGCGCTCCCCAACCCGCTGTCGGTGGTGCCGATCGGCTCGCCACCCGCGGCCATCCACGTGGGCGGCTCGCCCTCGTCGCCGGCGAACACGGTCATCGGCGCGCCGATCCAGATCTCGCCCGGCCCGACCACGCCGCCGATCATCGTGACCCCGGCGCCCACCCCGGATCCGACCGTGGCGCCGACGCCGGCTCCGACCGCGGCGCCGACGGCCACCCCCGCGCCCACCGCGACCCCGGCACCGACGGCCACCCCGGCACCGCCGACGCCAACCCCGGCTCCTCCGACGCCGACCCCGGCGCCGACGGCCACCCCGGCACCGACGGCCACCCCGGCGCCCACGCCGACCCCGGCGCCCCCGTCGCCCACCCCCTGACCCGAGGTCCGGAGCCTATCGCCGGGTCAGCCCGGAGATGGCCTGCGCGGTGAGCGGCGACGCCACCCCGCGCTCGGTGACCAGCGCGGTCACCAGCGACGCGGGGGTGACGTCGAAGGCTGGGTTCAACGCCCGGGTGAGCGGCGGCGCGACCCGCTCGCCGGCCACTTCCAGGACCTCGGCGGGGTCGCGCTCCTCGATGGGGATGTCGGCACCGGTCTCGCAGCCGGGATCGATCGTGGTGGTCGGCGCCACCACGAGGAAGGGCAGCCCGTGGTGGGCGCAGGCGACGGCGAGGGCGTAGGTCCCCACCTTGTTGGCGACGTCGCCGTTGGCCGCGATGCGGTCGGCTCCCACCAGCACCGCGTCGACGGCGCCGTGGAGCATCAGCGTCGCCGCGAGCGAGTCGACGATCAGAAGGTGGGGGATGCCCGCCTCGCCGAGCTCGTACGCGGTCAGCCGCGCGCCCTGCAGCCGGGGCCGGGTCTCGTCGACGAAGACGACGTCGAGGCTGCCCCGGGCGTGGGCCTCGTAGACGGGGGCGAGCGCGGTGCCGGTGCCCACGGTGGCCAGCGACCCGGCGTTGCAGTGCACGAGGACGCGGGCGTTCTCGGTCAGCAGGTCGGCGCCGTACCGCCCCATCGCCGCGCAGGCCTCGATCTCGAAGCTCTCCAGCGCCGCCGCCTCGGCCTCCAGCGCCGCCGCCACCTCCGCACCCGTGGCCAGCCCGGCGTCGCGCATCAGCGCAAGGCGCATCCGGTGGACGGCGCCGGCGAGGTTGACCGCGGTCGGACGCGCCGTCTCGAGGAGCGCGCACGCCTCCTCGGCGGCGCCGCGCACCGCGGCCGGGTCGCCCCCTGCCCCGGCCGCGGCCCGGGCGGCCACCGCCACCCCGTGGGCGGCGGCGACGCCGATCGCGGGAGCGCCGCGGACCGCCATGGCGCGGATCGCCTCGGCGGTCTCGGCCGCCGTGGTGCAGCGCAGCTCCCTCTGCTCGCCGGGGAGCAGCCGCTGGTCGAGGAGCATCAGGGTGCCCTGCTGGTAGCGCAGCGTCGGAGGCGAGCTCACCGTCCCACGGTACGTCGCCGCCCCGCGGATTGGGTCAGCTCCAGGTAGGCTTCTGGGGTCATGGCAGTCAGCGCCGATCGCTTCGAGGAGCTCGTGGCCACCGCCTTGCGCGGCGAGCTCACCGCCCTCGAGCTGGCGTTCGTCATGCCCCACGAGGTGGTCTCCCTCGGGGTCGCGACGGCGGCAGCCTGTGACGGGGTCGCCACCGCCTCGACGCTGATCCGATCGTGGGAGCGGCTCGCTGACCAGGGCTACCCGCCGGAGCTCCTCTCGATGGCGGTGGAGCCCCTGGACATGGCGCTGCGTGACGGGCACCTGGGTCGAGAGACGCCCCTCCTCCTCCGCCGGCTGCGGATCTTCGCCCCCCGCGACGAGGTGCTCGAGTAGGCGCGGGCTGGTCAGCCGCTGACCGCGAGCATCCGATCGATCGCACGCCGCGCCCGGGCGGCGATGTCGGGGGCGACGGTCACCCGCGGCTCCATCCGCTCCAGCGCGGTGGCCACCTTCTCGAGGGTGATGCGCTTCATGTACGGGCACACCGCGTCGGGGGAGGCGGGGACGAATCGCTTGCTCGGCGCGAACCGCTCCATGCGGTGGAGGATGCCGACCTCGGTGGCGACGATGAACGTCGACGCCGGCGAGTCGAGGGCCCGGCGCACCATGCCCTCGGTGGAGGTGACGGTGACCGGCACCGCGCGAAGATCGCCGTGGCCGGCGCGGTACAGGGTCGAGGTGGTGCAGCCGCACTCCGGATGGATGAGCAGCTCGGCGTCGGGATGCTCGAGGAGCATGGCGTCGAGGTGGGACGGGTCGATGCCGGCGTGCACGTGACACTCCCCCATCCAGATGGTCATCCTCCGGCCCGTGACCCGCTCGACGTGGGCGCCGAGGAACATGTCGGGCAGGAACAGGATCTCGCGGTCCGCGGGGATGGAACGC
The DNA here is from genome assembly GCA_036495095.1 of Candidatus Dormiibacterota bacterium. Classification (NCBI taxonomy): domain Bacteria; kingdom Bacillati; phylum Candidatus Dormiibacterota; species Candidatus Dormiibacterota bacterium. The sequence continues at coordinate 36,681 of DASXNK010000081.1, forward strand.
ACGATCTGGGCCGCGTTGGCCGAGGTGCAGCAGTAGTCGGACTCCGCCTTCACCTCGGCGGTGGTGTTCACGTAGGCGACCACCACCGCCCCCGGGTGCTCCGCCTTCCAGGCGCGCAGCTGCGCCGCGGTGATGGTGTCGGCGAGCGAGCAGCCGGCCTCGAGGTCGGGCAGCAGCACGGTGCGCCCCGGGGAGAGGATGGCGGCCGTCTCCGCCATGAAGTGCACCCCGCAGAAGACGATCACGTCGGCCTCGGTGGCCGCCGCCTGCCGGGAGAGGCCCAGGGAGTCGCCGACGAAGTCGGCCACGTCCTGCACCTCGGGGAGCTGGTAGTTGTGGGCCAGGATCACCGCGTTCCGCACCCGGCGGAGCCGATCGATCCGATCGACGAGCGAGGCGACCTCGAGAGCGGGGTCGACCTGGATGGTCACGGCTGCACTCCCCCAGGGGCTGGCTGGCTGGTTTAGGTCAGCATAACTCAAACTCTGGGAATCGGCGCGTCGCGGGGGAGTCGCGCCGAGTGCGGCTGCGTGCGTACAGGTGTACGGTCGCGCGCTCCGGAGTACCAAGTGGCAAGACCGCGCTGAGCCCGATGGACGCCTCCCGGGGGTGGCGGCTCGGGGCTATCGTGGGGCCATGGACGGTGCTGGGCCGGGGAGGTGTGGGTCAGCGTCGCCGGGTTCGGGTTGCCGAACAGCTCCCGGCACGAGGCGGCCACAGCGGACACCGGGTTCCAGTCGGCCACGACCCGTAGCCAGAGAGCGGCAGGCCCTGCGTCGGCCCACGACACCCCTTCCTCGTCGCCCGGTTGACGGTGGCAGCGCAGGTCGGCGGCGAGATAGATTGGCCTCCTTGGCGTGGAGGGGGAGGACGGCGTGCACCCAAGAATCCGAGGACTGGCGGCTCTGCTCGGATCCGCAGATCGCCGGGTCATGAGGGTGGGAGCGTGAACGGGTCCGATCAGACGAGGCTGCCCGGCGGCGGGACCGGCCTGCTCCGGGGCTACGGCCCGCTGCTGGCGATGCTCGTCGCCTTCGCGCTGATGGTCACGCTGGTGCGGCCCATCGCCCGCGAGCAGACCGTCATCCACGACACCGGCGCCCAGAGCGCCGGCAACGCCGCGGCCGTCGGTCCGGACACCGGCGGGAGTGCACCCGGCGCCTCGCGGAGCGGCGGCTCCGCCGGCACCGCCGCGGTGGCCGGCACCTCGAACACGCACAGGCTCGCGGCCCACACCAGCAGCTGCAGCGACCGCCCCCAGCAGGTACCGGGCGACCCCTACTCGCCGCCCTGCGTCCTCTTCAGCGGTGACAACGGCGGCGCCACCACGCGCGGCGTCACCAAAGACACAATCAACATCGCCTTCCGGGTCACCGCCGATCCCGACCTGTCCTCGACCATCGCGAAGATCGCTGGGAGCGACCTCATCGACGGCCCGGAGGATGCGATCCGCACCGCCGAGGGACTGGTCGACTACTTCAACACCCGCTTCCAGTTCTACGGACGCAAGATGAAGCTGGTGCCGTACCAGGGTCACGGCTCGCTGACCCGCGAGATCCTCGGCGCCGGCCAGGAGCAGGCCAACGCGGACGCCATCAAGGTGGCGAACGAGGTGGGCGCCTTCGCCGATCTCACCGGGCTCACCGAGCCGTACGCCGATGCGCTGGCGCGCCAGCACGTCATGGCCTTCGGCCCGCTGTTCATGTCGCGCCAATGGTTCCTCGAGCGCCGACCGTATGCCTGGAGCACGTTCACCGACTGCTCGATGTTGGAGCTGAGCCAGAGTGACTGGTTGAACAAGCGGATCATGGGCAAGCCCGCCAGGTACGCGGGCGGCGACCTCGCCGGCAGGCCGCGCAAGATCGGCGTCGTGACCCCGGAGAACCCCATCTACCAGCAGTGCGTGCACGACTGGCTCGACCAGCTGCACAGCGCCGGCCACGATGCCAGCGTCTTCGATTACTCGGTCGACCTGGCAAGCATGTCCAACCAGGCGGCGAGCATCGTCGCCAAGCTGAAGGCGGCGCAGATCACCTCGGTGGCGCTCTTCTGCGACCCCATCCTCCCCGTCTTTCTCGCCGCCAAGGCACACGAGCAGGGCTACACGCCCGAGTGGCTGCTGGTGAGCAACGGCTTCAGCGACACCGACCTCATCGGTCAGCTCTACGACCAGACCGAGTGGTCGCACGCCTTCGGTATCAGCACCCTCGGCCCGCCGTTGCCGGAGCGCGCGACCCTCGGCTACAACGCCTACAAGTCGGTGCGAAGCGACGAGCCGGGGCACCTCGTCGACTTCTTCTACTTCCAGCTCTACATGATCGCCCTCGGCATCCAGCTCGCCGGTCCCGACCTGGCCCCGGCGAGCTTCGAGCGTGGCATGTTCTCCTATCCCGGCGGCACCGGAGAAGCCGGAACCTGGGGCTTGGGGCCCGGACACTACACCCCGACCCAGGACTACAAGGAGATCTGGTGGGATCTCAACCGGACCTCGACCTCCAACGACAAGAAGGGGACGTACGAGACCAACGGGACGCGCTACCGCATGGGACAGGTGCCGCCGGGCGACCCACCCGTGTTCCAGTGAGCGACCGCCGCGTCGCGGCCGCCGCCACCGCCAAGTCTGGACGGAACTTAAGCTGGTCTCGCTGCTGGTGGAGATCTCGCCGCCCAGGAGGCGAGTGCTGAAGCACACGGAGAACTGCTGACGCCTTGCACGGCAATGGATTGCGCTCGCAGAACCGCTTGGCGGCATAACTCAACCCCGGGAATCGGCGCGTCGCGGACCGGTCGCAGCCATCCGGGGAGCTGCTAACCGGTGAGGCCGTGCTCGGAGAGCCAGGCGTCCTCCTGACCGGGCTCGGGAAGTACCCAGCCGCCCTCGACGACGTCCCTCGCGGGGATGTCCTGCACGGCGACGAGGATGTCGCGTTCCGGTTGCCCGGTGACCCGCTTCCATGCCTCCGAGATGCCCAGCAGCAACTTCGCCTTGACCTCGCCGGAGCGGCCGGCACGGATCCGCCCGACGATCAGCGCCTTGGACGAGGGCTCACCGCCGGAGAAGCGGTTCCCCGATTGGACTTCCTCGAAGATCACATGCACGAAACCGGCCGGCGTGCCCGAGGTCAGCTCACAGTGGATGCGGGTGATCTCGCGGGCGATCTCGGCCTTCTGCTCTGGCGTGACGCTGGCCTGCGGGACGGTGCACCGGTAGATGGGCATGGGACCCTCCAGACATCGTGGGTGGTGAGAATACGCTCAGGCGCCGATCGACTGGTGGACCGAGTGCACCCAGCTGGCGCCCTCTCCCAATGGACGCCATGCTCATGTGTGCTCCTCCCTGACGATGTGCTGTGCCACCTGGGCAGGCGAGGCATCAATCTCCGTCGGGGTCACTCCCGGTAGGCGACGATCGCGCTCGACCTGCCGCTGCCGGGACGCAGGCACGAGGGATGCGTCGATCAGGGAGCGGGCGGCTCCGCCGACGCCTGCGGCGGGGTTGTCGGGGCCGTACATTCGGGCCGAGGCGAAGGCGCCATCCATGAGCACGAGCAGGCGGTCGCCAAGAGCGCCGGGGTCGGCGGCGCCGGCGTCGGCGGCGAGCTGCTGCAGGCGTCCCCGCACCGCCTGCTTGTGCGCGAGTGCGGTGGCGTGCCCGGCGCCGGAGGCATCGGGGAACTCCGCCGCGGTGGCCTGGAAGGCGCAGCCCCGGCAGGTGGTGCTGGCGATCAGCCTCGCGAGTGCGTCGAACAGCCCGGCGAGACGCCGGGCGGGGGTCGCTCGGCGGTCGAGCGAGGCCTCGAACCAGGCCCAGAAGCGCTCGTCGGCGCGCCCGAGGTAGGCGACGATGAGGGCGTCCTTCGACGGGAAGTGCCGGTACATCGTGGTCTTGGCGACCCCTGCACGCGCCACGATGAGGTCGACGCCGACGGCGTGAAAGCCGCGCTCGTAGAACAGCTCATCGGCGGTGGCGAGGATGCTCTCCCGCCCCGACCGCGCCTCGCCCGGCACCGGCTCATGACCTCCGCATTCCGATATGCTACAGACCGGTCTGTAGCGTAGCAGGAGGGAGACATGGCCGTACTGTCCGACGCCGCGCGGGAGGTGCTCGGTTCGGGGCGCCTCGCCCACCTCGCGACCATCAACCGCGACGGAAGCCCCCAGGTGACGATCGTCTGGATCGGCCTCGAGGGCGACGAGATTGTCAGCGGTCACCTCGGCGACCACCTCAAGCTGCGCAACGTCCGGCGCGATCCCCGGGCTGTGGTCTCGGTCGAGAGCGGTGGCATCACCAACGGTCTCCACCACCACCTGGTCATCCGGGGGACCGCCCGGGTAACGGAGGGGAGCGCACCCGAACTGCTCCAGCGGCTCGCCCATGTGTACCTCGGACCCGACGTGAGTTTCCCGCCGCCCGGCGCGCCGGGGGGCTACGTGCTGCGCATCACCCCCGAACGTGTGAGCGGAGTGGGCCCGGGTGTGGACGCGCCGTGAGGAGTCGGTCTGCACGTGCCCCCGCGATCAGGCGCTGGTGGACCGAGCCGCCACCGTCGACCCCGCAGCCTCCAGGATCAATTCGGTCACCTGGTGGGGATGGGTGATCAATGAAAGGTGGCCCGAGTCGATCTCGATCGTGGTGGCGTGCATCCGGGTTGCGAGGAAGTGCTCGAGCTCTGGTGACGTCGTGCGGTCCTGCCGTGAGATGGCATACCAGGATGGCTTCGACCTCCATGCTGCCACGCTGGTCCTGTCACCGAAGAGTGTCTCCGAGATCCGACCCTGCACCGCGTAGAGCGCACGCGCCCGGACTCGGTCGACACCGTTGGCGAAGTCGTTGAGGAATGCGTCCTCGGTGAGCGCCCCAAATCCGTCTTTGTACACGATTCCTGCGTTGGCCGGTGGGGTTGGGAATCGCTTCGCGAGAGCTGTGTAGTCCTCACCCGCATCGGGTGCGCGCGCCGCGATGTAGACCAGACCCGCCACGCCGGGATCCATCCCAGCCTCTGTGATGACGGTACCGGCGAATGAATGCCCGACCAGAATCGCCGGACCGTCCTGCAGGGCCAGGACCCGACGGGTGTGCGCCACGTCATCGGCCAGCGAGGTGAGCGGATTCTGAACCGCGGTGGCGGTCAGTCCTGCGGCCTGCAGGCGCTCGATCACCTCCGTCCAGCAGGAGCCGTCGGCATAGGCGCCGTGGACGAGGACGACGTTGCGAACTCCTCCACCGAACGCTCTCCGACGAGGCACGGGAGTGCCAGCGACAGGGGTGGCTGCCCCGGCCGCGGTCACCCGGAGCGCCGGTTGCAGCCCGAGCATCGCCGCGCCCGTGCCGGCCGCCGTCGCGGCGATCAGCTTCAGTGCGTCGCGCCGCGGCCAGCGCGCCACGATCTCGGACCGCCCGTCCAGGTGCTCGTCCATATGTGGCCCTCCCGAGGTGGCTCAGCGGCTCGGAGCATACCGCCAGGGTGGACGGCCGGCCCATCTCCACGTCGGCCCGATTCGGCGTCAGCGAGGTGCTGCGCTCGTCCGCCGGCTCGGCGAGCCGGACGGAAGGAGCAGCGCGATCAGCACCCCAACGGCACAGATGCCGGCGGTGAGCAGGAAGACGTCGTCGAGGCCGCGGCTGAAGCTCTGGTTCTGCACCGCAGCGTAGACGCCCAGGATGCGCCTCTGTCCCGCGGCGGCGATCTCGGTGAGCTGAGGGAACCCGGGCGAGACCGCGGGAAGCAGCGACCCGTTGTTGTTGAGCTGCTGCCACTGGTGCCCGATGAGGACCGATCCGAGCAGCGCCAGTCCGAGCGACGAGGCGACCCGTCCGACGACGTTGTTGATCGCGCTGGCCTGGCCGACCATCGCGGCGGGGACGCTCGCGATGCCGGCGGTCGTGACCGGGATCAGTGCGAGGCCGACCCCCGCGTTGCGGAGGCAACTGGCGAGAATGACGGGCTCCCGCATCGTCTGCGGCGAGATCGCGTGCATCAGGTAGGCGGCGGCGCCGACGAGCAGGGTGCCGACCGCGGCCGGCCACCGCGCGCCGACGAGATCGTAGAGGCGGCCACTCAGCGGCATGATCGCCGTCACCACCAGCCCCGGCACGAGCAGCGTGAGCCCCGCCTGGAGCGCATTCAGGCCCTGCCCCTGCTGAAGGAAGAGGGGAATGTAGTAGGACCCGGCGAAGAGTCCCATGTTGAGCAGACCGCTGAGCGCCACCGAGAGGCTGAACACCCAGCCACCGAAGACGCGGAGGTCGAGGATGGGCTCCTCGACGGAGAGCTCGATGACCACGAACACCGCCAGGCAGAGTACCCCGACCGCGCCGAGCATGAGCACGCGGTACGAGGTCCAACCGAACGACGGATCCGAGCCCTCGGAGGATGCGATGAGAAGGCCGGCCAGCCCGGCCGCGATGAACAGGAAGCCGGGGAGGTCGAAACGCCGCCGGGGTCCGGCGGAGAACGGCGGAAGAATGGCGAGGACTCCCACGGTCCCCAGCACGGCGATGGGCAGGTTGACGTAGAAGATGAGCCGCCAGCTGATGTCCTGGACGAGCCAGCCACCGAGGGTCGGGCCGATCGCGGGACCCAGGATGATGCCCAGCCCGTACACCCCCATCGCCGACCCGATCCGGGCACGGGGCACCATCTGATAGATCATCGCCTGGGCGAGCACGGGAAGCAGACCGCCTCCCAACGCCTGCACCACCCGGAACAGGATGAGGGAGTTGAGGCTCCAGGAGATGCCGCAGAGCGCCGAGCCAAGGGCGAAGACCAGGAGCGCGATCACGTAGACCCGCCGCGCACCGAAGCGGTTGCTGAGCCAGCTGCTGGTGGGGACCACCACTCCCAGCACCAGGGTGTAGCCGGTGGAGATCCACTGAACCTGGGTCGAGGTGCCGCCGAACTCACCCTGGATCCGCGAGATGGCGACATTGACGCTGCTGGCGTTCATCAGCGCCATGAACGAACCGACGACGACCACCACGACGCCGGGCAGCCAGCTGCCGCCGGTCGCCGCAGAGGGCGCGTCCGCCGTCGGCGTGGCGGCCGCCTGCGGGGATGCCGTCGTCGCCCGCCGCTGCGGGCGTGGCACCGGGCGGTGCACGGTGCGGGGCGACCTCCGCCTCACCGACCGACGCATGTGGGGGATGGGAGAGGCCGCGGCGGGGTCCTCTGCTTCCGCCGGGTCTGCCCTCCCGGTGGGCTGCGGCACAGCGGAGCCGGGCCGGTCGCGCCCTCGACGTCGCGCCGTCACGACACCCTCCTGGCCCGGGGCAGCTGGACCACGCCAGTGTTCAGTGCCGGCGGTGTCAGCGAGTCGGACTCAGGCTGAGCGCTCGCCGAACCGAGCGACGACGTCGAGCGGCGGTGCGCGCCGCGCCGGCGAGTCGCGGGGAGGTGCACCACGAGCACTGCGACGTGGCTGTGACGGAGCACGTTGTGACTGACACTCCCAAGGATGTGCTCATACGGCGGCCGCCCTGGACGGGAGCGGCCGCCTGCGCGGCCGCCGCCCGTCGGGCAGTCAGGAGCCGTGACGCCGGCGATCCCTCAGCAGTGGTAGTAGGAGTAGTCGCGGTACCAACAACCGTCGCCACCGTGGTCCCCATCACCACCGCGCTCGCGGCCGTGATCCCCATTACCACCGTGATCCCCGTCATGGCCGTGATCACCACCACCACCGTGGTCCCCGCCATGGCCGTGATCGCCACCATGATCCTGAACGATCGAGCTCTGGGCGGCTCCGGCGACGGTCGTCGTCGTCGCGGCGAGGGCCACCGTTCCCGTCGACACCGCGCCTGCCAGCAGGCCTGCAACCGCCAGGCCCGCGAAACGCACACTCATCCTCATCCTCAATCCTCCGCGTCAATTGCTTCCCGCCCATCTCCCCTGGGATTCACATCCAGGCGAGGGGTTCATCTCTGAGGATGCATCCTAGCCGATACATCTGTTCCGATGCAAGCTGCGGTCATGAGGCTATCTGAGCTCTACCGCCTGGGACGCCGCCTCCAGGACATGAGGAACTGCCTCGGGCGATGGGAGCTCCCAGCTTGGGAACTGTACTCACGCCAACATCTCCCCATCTCCGAGCAAGGGCGGTGGTTGGGCAGCGTGACCAAACACCGTTCCAGTGTGAACCGGGTTCTCACCGACGCTCTGGCTGACGGGTCAGAGGAGGCCCTCGCGGTTGGCGAGCATCGCCGCCTCGACCCGGTTGCGGACCCCGAGCCTGCGGAAGATCTCCTGCACGTGCGTCTTCACGGTGTTCTCGCTGAGATGGAGGCGCGCGGCGATCTCTCCGTTCGAGAGGCCCTCGCTCATCAGCCGCAGGATGCGCATCTGCGGTTCGCTGAGCGCGGGGCGGGCCGTGGTCGCCGCCGCACCCCTGCCGCGGATCCGCTCGAGCATCGGACCGACCACCGTGGTCGCGATCACCGCCTCGCCGCGGTGGACGGCGCGGATGCTCCGGCTGAGGTCGAAGCGCTCGATATCCTTGACGATGTAGCCGCGGGCGCCGGCCCGGATCGCCTCGACGACGAGGTCGTCGTCGGTGTAGACGGTGAGCATGATCGTCTTGACCTCGGGGTGCCTGCGGGTGAGGCGGCGGCACGCCTCGGCGCCACCGATGCCGGGCAGGCGGACGTCGAGCAGGATGATGTCGGGTCGGGTGCGCTCCACGAGGTCGCCGAGGTCGTCCGCCGACCGGCTCTCGGCGACGATCTCGAAGTCGTCCTCCGCCTGGAGCATGGCGCGCAGACCCTCACGGACCATCTCGTGATCGTCGATGAGAGCGATGCGGATCATTCGCCCTCCGGCCGCAGGGGGACGTGCACCCTGATCAGAAACCCGCGCTCGTCGCCGTTGCGACAGGTGAAGGTCCCTCCGATCTCCTCGACGCGACGGCGCAGGTTGCGCAGGCCGTAGTGGAGATAGCTGTCACCGTAGCCCTCGAGGACCTCCTCCGATGCTCCCTCGCCGTCGTCCTGGATGGCGAGGTCGACATGGTCGTCGGCGTAGGTCAGGCTGACGTGCACCCGCTGGGCATGCGCGTGTTTGACCACGTTGGCCAGCGCCTCCCGAGCCACGGAGAGGAGGACGTCCTCCACCTCCTCGACGCCCGCCGCCGGCACCCCACTCACGCTGAGGTCCACGTCGAGCCCGTGCTCGCGCGCGGCGGCGCGGAGCATGGCTCCGATCGCTCCGTGGAGGTCGGTGTTCGGGCGCAGCTCGGAGAGCTGGAAGACGACCTGGCGGAGCTCCTCCGCGGTGGTCGTGATCTGGCGTTGCACCTCGCTGACGGTCTCGCGGACGGGAGGATCGAGATCGTGCCCCAATAGTGCGTTCAGCTTCAGCCCGGTGCCGAACAGGCTCTGGCCGATGTGGTCGTGCAGGCCCGAGGCGATGCGTGCACGCTCGTGGGCGAGGAGGCGATCCTTCTCCAGCCCGTCGAGCCGCGCATGGAGCTGCTGCAGGCCGTCGATCATCTCGCGCTGACGCTCGTAAAGACGCGCGTTGTCGATGGCGACCGCCACCTGGTTGGCGAACGTCGACATCAGCTGCTCGTCCCCGGCGTGGTAGCCGCCCGGCTTGTTGGCGACACCGTTCATCCCGATGACCTCGGACCCGACCCGGAGCGGCACGCCGAGGAACCGGCGCACCGGTGGATGTCCCCGAGGCTGCCCCACCCGGTGGGGATCCCGGGGCACGTCGTTGGAGACGACGGGGCGGTCCTCGAGGATGGCGGTGCTGAAGACGTTCGGGCGCAGCGGCATCGTCCGGAATCGGTCGAAGAACCCGGGGTCCGGCTCGAAGCCCCTGACCGCGACCATCTCGAGATGCTCGCGCCGGTGGTCCGCCAGGCCGATGAAGCCGAACTCGGACCCGGTCAGCGCCAGACAGTAACCGAGGACCCGGTCGTACACCGCGGGCAGCTCGTGCAGTGCCGCGATCTCGACCGAGATCCAGTACAGCGACTCGATCTGCTCGTGGTAGTCCTGGCTGCCCAGGTCGGTCAGGGTGGGCTCCTCTCCGGGTAGGCCGGCGGCGCGGTTCTCAGCCATGGTGCTGAGCCCGTCTCCGGCGGCCCCCCTCAGAACCGTGCGCGCGGTTTTCCCGCACACCGCTCCCCGGGCAGTCGAGTCCCGGCATTCCACCGCGCCACCGGCGTTGGCCGTGGATCCAAGCGGTGGCAGCGGGCATCGACGTGGTCCCGGAGGGGAGCGGGTGAGTGGCCCACGTGGACGTGGGCAAGCCCGCAGCCGTTCCCGTTGCGACCGCACACCCGGCTCGAGGCCCTTCGCTCCGGTGAGGTTGTGCTGTCCTCACCATCATCACTACGGTAAGGCCTCTTCCGACTTCCGCTCGACTCTCCCTACCGGGCACCGTGGGCTGGCAACCCACGGCCTTCTGAGCCGGTGCCGAGACGGATCTCTCCTGTTGCCGGTCAGGCCGTGCGCGCGTGCCACTCCCTGTACCCCGGAGGGACCCGGCAGACGTTTTGCTCCCTCCGATGAGGCTCTTGGCACCCCGCTCAGCCGCCGGGTTCTCACCCGCCGACCGGGGCCTGCTACCGGGCGCTCCAGTACCTACCCGGGCGGGACTCACACCCGCTGGTCCGACCAACCTACCAGAACGCAACATCTCGACAGTCTATGTTGACACCCCGGCGTGATCCCAACCATCCCGCTCGGGTGAGCGCCCTCACCCTGTCAGGTGGTCCGAAGGGGTGAGCACGGTCCTGCCGAATGACCACGGCGATCTCACTCGCATTAGCGATGACACTGCAGTCGCGGACTGCGACAGTGGACCGGCGGAGAGCGACCCGGCAGGTCACGCGGGGGCGGCCCGGGTCGCCGGACAACGTGTGCACACCGGGACAGCGCATGACCATCGAAGGAGAGTTGCAGGGGCTCCGGATCGGCGAGCCCGCCCTGGGGGACGAGGTCTGGGCCGAGTTGCTCGCCGGCGCCGGCGTCCGCCGGGTCCCGCCGCGGAGGCGTGTCCTCGCGCCCACGTCCCCGCCCTCCGTCGCCGTCGTCGTGCACGGCCTCGTCCGGGTCTTCATGTGGACCGCGCGCCGCACCCCCGTGACCATCGGCTACGCGAGGCACGGCCGGCTGGTCGGCCCCGGTGCGCTGCTCTCGAGCGGCAAGATCGCCGCCGAGGCCGTGGTCACGAGCACCGTCGCCCTGGTGCCCGCCGACCATCTCCGCGACACCCTGCTCCGGCGTCCGCAGGCGGCGTGGACGCTGGTGGAGTGGGCGCAGCGCTGGTATGCAGCCGCGCTGACCACCGCGATCGAGGGCATGTCCGCGCCGCTCAGCATCCGCGTCGCCCGCCATCTCCTCGACATGTCGATGCTCACGCCCGGCGACGAAACCATCGCCCCGGTCACCCACCAGCACCTGGCCGACGCCGTCGGAACAGCGCGCGAGGTCGTCACCCGGGCTCTCGGCGAGTTCCGCGAGCATGGACTGGTGATCACGCGACGGAGACACGTCGTCCTCCGCAATCCGCAGGGAATGGCGCGTTTCGCGGCGGGACAGGACCCGCTGCTGCGGGACCCGGACTGAGTCCCGTGACCAGGGAACGGCCGGAGTGCTAGCGTCCCCCGCCGTCGCCGCCATCGACGTGCCGGACAGCGGCCACCTGCGTGCCGACGTCCGGCAGTACCTGGCCAACGCCTGCACGGCGCTGGAGCATCCGCTGGTCTGCCGCATCCTGCCCGACCTGCTGGCCGGGCCGCTGTACTGGCGGATGGTCGTGGTCCGGACGCCGACCGACGACAACTACTTCGACCGCCTCACCGACAAGACGTCTTCGGACTGGCGCAGGACTAGGGCAACTGCCAATCGCCCCACTCCTCCAGCCAATCGACGAGGTGCCGCACGTATCGCTCGAGATGCAGCGGGTGTTCCGGCGAGTAACGATCCAGGAACGTCGCGGCGAGCGGCTCGACGCTGAACGCCCGATACCAGACGCCTGCGCGTCGGTACGTCTCGGAATCCACGGCGCCGCGGACGTTCCTCCAGCCGTGCCATCCCATCCACATCGCGTCGATCGCCGGGTCGAACGCGTGGGCCACATCCCAGTCGAGGACACCGATCACCGTGCCGTCCGCGCCCCAGTGGACGTTTCCACCGCAGAGGTCGCCGTGGACCAGTGCGTCGGGGACCGGGTCCAGGGCGAGCACGTCCTCGACGCGCCGCCGGGCATTGTCGCGCCACCTCTCCGGCAAGCGCGGGATGACCGCTTCGATCATGAGCTCCACCCACTGCGGCCCGCCGGAGTATTCGTGCGGTGTGTTGAGAACCGCACGCAGCTCCGGAGTGATAGGAACCACCCGCAGAGCCTCGAGAAGACCTCCGATGGCGGACGGATCCCCTTCGCCCACGGCGAGCCCCTCACCGGCGATCCACGAGACGGCGACTGCGGCCCGCTCGCCGAACATCGTCACCGGCGTGAGCGGCTCGGGAACCGCGAACGGCAGCCCGGAAGCTGCAAGCAACCGCAGCCGTTCGGTCCTTCGGCCCATGGCCTCCGAGGCGGGCGCACGCTTGGCGATCCGAACCGCGGCGACACCCGGGATCGTGACGACGTAGTGGAACGTGCCCTGTGCAAGGCGGGCGGCCTCGAGCGGAGCGCCGGGGACGAGGGCGTCGGCGATCTCCAGCAGATCCGCAGGAACGGGCTCGGTCATGTCCTCAGCCGTCTGAGCCGCAGCACCGCCGACTTCGACCTCCTCGCGATCGGCTCGACGGTCGCCGGAGGTTCGTCGCTGGTCACCGTCGCAGGTGCTGGCGACATCGACCTGGTGCTATATCTTGAGCATGTGCGCTGGCACACATGTCGGTGAGCGACTCACCTCGAGCCTGGCCCGACGGCTCCTGCTGAGCAGCCCCCTGGTCGGGGAGCGCGGCCTCGGCCTCCTGGCGATCGAGGAGGAGCAGGCGCAAACTGCGTGCCAGCCACAACTCATAGGTGTCGGCCTCCCAGCCCCGTTCGGCCGTGAGGATCCGATATACCTCCGGCGACATCAGCAGGTACACGATGTCAGCGGCATGGCGTTCCTCGACTTCTGGGGACAATGCGCGTCGGGCTGCGAGGCCCGCGGCGATTCGAGACTGCCCCGCATGCCGCTGACGCCGAATCTCCGTCAGCATCTCCGCGGCTTCCTGGTCCACGCTGGAAGCCGTCGCGAGCGTGTGCTGCAGATCGGCTGACCGTTCGAGCAGCTCGCGCGCGTGACGGGCGAACGAATCCAGGAATAGGCGCGGATCGGGTTCAGACAGCGCGGCGCGAACTCGGGGTCGGTCGACGAACGCGATCGGCTCATCGTCCCCACCCAACGCTGCATCGACGACAGCGGCAAGGATCCCCCGCTTCGAGCCGAACAGACGATAGACGGTGGTGGGGGGCGTCCTCGCCGCGCGCGAGATGGCATCGACCGTGGTGGCCGGATACCCCGCCTCGATGAACAGCGCTGTCGCTGCGTCGATGACCTCGCGGCGGGTGAGCCGTGAGTGGGCTGCACGGCGCGAGTTGTCGTAGGGGCGCTTGACAGGGGTCGGCATATTGGCGATAGTATCACTCTTGTGAACGTAACTCCACTACCAGGAAAGTCGAGGGCCCGAGTCCTGGTCGTGGGGGCGGGGCCGACCGGAATGGTCGCCGCCATCACGCTCGCCCGGTACGGCATCGACGTGCTGCTCATCGAGAAGCGAGACGACGTGTCGAGACTCTCGAGGAACCTCGTGATCAGCACACGAGGTATGGAGCTCATGCGCGCATGGGGTCTCGAGGAGGCGGTCAGGGCGGGCGGAACCGGCGTCGAACCGCGCGCGTGGGTCACGTCCAGTCTCGCCTCACGGGAGGGACAGGAGATGCCCCTCGGCTATCCCACGGCCGAGGAAGCGGCTGCGGTGAGCCCCAGCCGGGCGACGTGGGTTGCGCAGGACCACCACGAGCCGATCCTGCTCGCGTACCTCAGGACGCTGCCCACTGCCCAGGTCAGGTTTCAGACCGAGCTCGTTGACCTGCGTCAGGACGGGCGGGCAGTGCATGCCACCGTCCGGGATGGGGCGTCAGCGGCCACCTACGACGCAGAGGCCGACTACGTCATCGCGGCCGACGGAGCACGGAGTGCGGTGAGAGAGCATCTCGACCTGACACTCGTCGGACCCGACGATCTGGCCGAGTACCACCGGGTCGAGTTCGAAGGGCCGCTCGCCGCCATCGCGGGCGAGCGCCGCTACGGGTTGTACGTCATCACCGATCCAGGGGTGGCTGGTGTCCTCGCACCACGGGGGCTCGGAGATCGATGGAGTCTCTCGCGCGAGTGGAAGCCCGGGCAGCCACGCTTCGACGACCACTCCGATGAGGAGCTTCAGCAACTCATCGCCCGCGCCGCCGGCCAACCAGGCCTCGCATCACGAATCGAGCGGGTCACGAGCTTTGCCTTCGCGGCACAGCTCGCCGATGGATATCGACGAGGCCGCGGGTTTCTGGTGGGCGATGCCGCGCACCGCATGACACCACGAGGCGGCACTGGCATGAACACCGGGATTCAGGACGCCTTCGACCTGGCCTGGAAGCTCGCATGGGTGCTACGGGGCTGGGTGTCGGAGGACCTGCTCGATTCCTATGAGGCCGAGCGCCGTCCCGTCGCGCAGCACAACGTCAGCCGAGCGGGCGAGCCGGGTGGCGCGCGTCGCGCAACCGACCAGGCGCTGCCGTGGGATCTCAACGGCCGCATCGCCCACCACTGGGTTCGCCAGGCGGCTGGAACAGTGTCCACGCTCGACCTCATAGGGGATGGGCTGACAGCGCTGGCCGGGCCGGCGGAAGCCCGCTGGACGGATCCCGCGGGCGCAACCACATGTCCGGTGACTGTGCGCGTGCTCGACATGATGTCGACGGAGGCGCTGGGGCTTGCACCAGGTGGCGCGCTTCTTGTACGGCCGGACGGGCACGAGATTTGCCGGTGGCCGACATACGAGGGAACCGACTGGCCACGCAGGGGTCTTGCTGCTCTCTGCACCCAACCCTCCTCGGCACCCCAGAACAACCCCCAGCACCCAGGAGGCTGTACCCCATGCCCAAGCAAGCGGTCCGGCCGACCCGCACCCAGGCGGTGATCCCCACCCTGCGGTGCCGCGACGCACGCGCCACCATCGACTTCCTGGTCGAGGCCTTCGGCGCCACCCGCCACCTGGTCGTCGCCGGCGACGGCGACCGCGCCGTCGTGCATGCCCAGGTCGAGCTCGCCCCTGGCGCCCAGATCATGCTCGGCTCCAGCGGCGGCGAGGTCCCCGAACTCGACCGGAGCGCCGGCAACGCATCGGTCTACGTCATCGTCGATGACGAGGAGCTCTCCGCCCGGTTCGAGCGCGCCCGAAAGGCCGGAGCAAGGGTCCTGCGCGAGCTCCGCCGGGAGGAGTACGGGGGCAGCGGCTTCTCGGTCGCCGACTCGGAGGGCAACATCTGGAGTTTTGGCTCGTACGACCCCTACGCTCCCGAGATCGCGGAGTGAGCATCCGCCGCGCGATGCCAGTCATCGTCACGGACGATCCAGTGGCGACGCGCCGCTTCTACGAGGAGTTCCTCGGCTTCGACGTGGTGATGGAGGAGGACGGGTTCCTGATGTTCTCCTCGCCAAGCGTGGCAACGACGCAGGTGATCGTCGTCTGGCGGAGCCCAACCGCACTCGACCCTGCAGCTCGGCAGCTCACCATGTCCCTCGAGGTTCGCGATGTCGACGCGGCGTACGCTGACGCGCGACGCCGCGACCTGGAGATCGTCCATCCGCTCACGGACGAGCCCTGGGGCATCCGCCGGTTCTTCGTCCGCGAGCCCAGCGGTGCGGTCATCAACGTGGCGAGCCACATCGCCGACCTGCCCGCCGGAGAGGAGAGCTCAGCCGTAAACCCGCCATTACCAAAGCTTGATCAGGAAACTATAATAAGCACGGTTGTTGATCAAGGTTAGGGAGCCGGCCGGATGCCCCGCCTCGTGGCCCGTCGGTGGTCGCCGACCGAGCTCGACAGACTGCTGCCGCGAGCGGACCGAGGCCCATTCGGATACGAGGCATTCGTCCCGGATCGCCTGGTCGACCTGAGGTGGACGCTCCCGCTCGACCTTGCGGAGGCGCTCTCCACGACGGAGCGGCGGGTCAGGGAGCTCAACCACAGCTCGCGCCACCTGGCCTCGCTCGAGGCGCTCTCCCGGCTGCTGCTCCGCTCGGAGAGCATCAGCTCGTCGCGGATCGAGGGGCTGCAGGTCGGGAATCGACGGCTCGCCGAGGCGCTGTTCGATCCCGAGCACTCGGGAGGTGTCGAGCGCTCGGTGGCCGCCAACGTCCTTGCTCTGACCCGTGCGATCGAGTTCGGCGCCACCGCCGCCGCTCTCACCGTCGGCGACGTCCTGGAGATCCATCACGTGCTGATCCACGGCGACGAACCGGGGATCGCCGGCCGCCTTCGCACCGAGCAGAACTGGATCGGTGGTGCGACCCCACGTACGGCGGAGTTCATCCCGCCTCCGGAGGACGAGGTGCCGCCGCTGTTGGAGGACCTTGTCGCCTACTGCAACCGGGACGACATCCCGCCGCTGGTGCAGGCCGCGATCGCTCACGCTCAGTTCGAGACGATCCATCCCTTCGCCGACGGGAACGGCCGGGTGGGGCGATGCCTCATCCACGCGCTGCTCCGCCGGCGAGGCGTCGTCGAACACTACGTACCCCCGATCAGCGTGGTGCTGGCGACCAACGGCCGCGCCTACGTCGAGGGTCTGACCGACTTTCGACGGGGCGACATCGAGGCCTGGTGCTCCCTCTTCGGCTCGGCCACGCGGTCGGCGGTGGACGGAGCCGTCCGCCTGTTCGACGCGCTGGATGAGCTCGAGAACGAGTGGCTGGAGCGAGCCGGCCGGCCCCGCCAGGGCTCCTCTGCCCGCCGGCTCATCCAGCAGCTGCCCGGTGTCCCGATCCTGGATGTCGCCACCGCCGCCGAGATCCTCGGCGTGTCCTTCCCCGCCGCCAACCAGGCTGTCGCGCGCCTGGCGAGCGCGGGGGTGCTCCGGCCGGTACGCGAGCAGGCCAGGCGTTCTCGCCGCTGGGTCGCTGCCGACGTGGTGGGTCTCCTCGACGGCTTCGAGTGGCACATGGCGACACCCGACGAGGCGATCGATCACGTGACCGGCCGCCGCCCCTCCCCGTCACCGACGTTTCGCTCACGCGAGCGCCTGAGGCGTCCTCGCACGACCGGGGCGGAGGAGACTCCGGGCAGCGGGGAGGCGGAACAGGAGCACCCGGGCGCCCGGCTCTGATCACGGACGCGTCCCGGAACGACAGAATGCAGGCGTCATCGAGCCAGGGAGACGATGTGATGCCCTTCTACCAGTTCACCGTTCTCGCCGGCGGTCCGAGCGCCGCACGTAAGGCCGAGATCGCCTCGGCCGTGACCAGGATCCACACCGAGGTCACCGGAGCCCCGGCCCACTACGTGAACTGTTCGTTCGTGGAGGTGCCCGAGGGCAGCCTCTTCGTCGCCGGCGAGGCCGTGGAGGCCGGTCGGATGGTCGGCACCATCCGCCAGGGCCGGAGCGAGGAGGTGAAGCGCAGGCTCCTCCTGGGACTGGCCGAGGCGTGGAGCTCGGTGGCCGGCGAGCCGATCGGCGAGTTGGCCCTGTTCATCCACGAGGTGCCCGGGTACCAGGTCATGGAGAGGGGCGCCCTGCTCGGCGAGGCCTCGGAGGACAGGGCGACGATCGAGACCTGACCCCCCACCGTGCGATGGCCCGCGCTGACCGGCGTCAGTCGGACGCCTGCTCCGGGGACAGGCTCCGCAGCAGCGTTCGGACGGCGTCCCGCGCGAACACCTGGTCGGCGTCGGCGCCGGCCTGCTCACCCAGAAAGCTCCGCAGGAACGCCCGCTGGAAGCAGGCCCCGATCAGCAGGGCGGCGGCCACCGACGGCTTCGCGCTCCGCGACAGACGGCCGAGCCGCTGCTCGGCCCTCAGATATGCGGACACCACGTCGAACGGTCGCTGCGGGCCCATCCCGCTCTCGCGAAGCCTCTCCCGGTGGTGCGCCAGCAGCTCCGGATCGGAGAAGAGGGCGGCGCCGATGGGCACCACCTCCTCGTAGAAGTCCACGGCGGCGCGCGCGACCTGCTCGAGGTTCGCCGTGACCGTGCCCCGTCCCGCCCGCCCCGGCAGCTCGTCCAGGAGCGACATGAGCGGAGGCAGGCGTTCGCTCAGCAGGCAGAGGAAGAGCTCCTCCTTGTCGCGAAAGTGCTTGTAGAGCGCCGCCTCGGAGAACCCCGCGGCTCGTGCGATCTCCTTGGTGGTGGTGGCCGCCAGACCTCGCGTGCCCATGACGTGCGCCGCGGCGTCGAGGATGCGCTCTCGGGTGCTGGGGAGTGCCATCGAACCCCTTGACAGGGTGGTGAGTGATCACTAACCTAGGTTAGTGAATGCTTACTAACGATCCCACGCCGGACGGACGCCTGTCAAGCCGGCGGGACGGATCGGGACGAAGGAGAGGATCCTCATGGCCATCGACCGACCGCCGCTTCCCGCCCTGGTGCGCCGCACCAGCCGGATCGTCACTCCCCTGCTGAGGCTCGGTGTGCCGATCGGCCCGATGTGCCTGCTGACCGTGACCGGACGGCGCAGCGGGGTGCCGCGGACCACCCCGGTCGCGACCTTCGAGTTCGAGGGCGGGCGCTACCTGCCCCAGGCCATTCCCGACGCCCAGTGGGTCGCCAACGTGCGCGCCGCCGGCTGGGCCCTCCTCGGCCGCGGCCGGAAGCCGCGGCGGGTGTCGCTCGTCGAGGTCCCCGTCGAGGACCGCCGGCCCCTGCTGCGACACATGGGCTCGATGGCGCCGGCCCGCCTGCGCCGTCAGTTCGTGGAGACCGGGCTCGTCGATCCGCCCGGCGACCCCGCGGCGTTCGCCGCCGCCGCCGCCCGGATCGCCGTGTTCCGCGTGACCGACGCGGTGTGACGGCGCACGGGGAGCACCTGGCACGGCCGGAGCTCGTCCACGACGAGAGCCGCCGCCCCTTCCCCCTCCGGTCCTCCCGGCTACTCTGGGGAGAGCGAAGAACTCGTGGAACAGGGAGAGCCGGGATGTTGTTCGGCCAGGAGCACGTGCAGCGCTATGTCGAGACCGACGGAGAGGTGGGACACGAGTGGCAGGGGACGAAGACCCTCATCCTCACCACCACCGGACGGCGGTCGGGCACGGAGCGTCACAACGCCCTGATCTACGGCCGGCACGGAGACGACTACCTCGTCGTCGCCTCCAAGGGCGGGGCCCCGGAGCCGCCGGCGTGGTACCTGAACCTGGAGGCCGATCCCGAGGTGCAGGTCCAGGTGCTCGGCGACCGCTTCACCGCGCGCGCCCGCACCGCGACCCCGGAGGAGAAGCCGGGCCTCTGGCGGACGATGACCGGCGAGTGGCCGGCGTACGACGACTACCAGAAGAAGACCGAACGGGAGATCCCGGTGGTGATCCTGGAGCGCGCCTGATCGCGGGTGACGGCCCGGCCGGTCATACTCGGCGGCTCGCGCATGGCGAACTGGGAGCACACGATGGCTGATCTGACGACCGAGGACGTCACCGTCGGGACCGGGGCGGAGGCCCGCGCCGGTCAGACCGTGACGGTTCACTACGTGGGCACGCTGGACGACGGCACCAGGTTCGACGCCTCCCGTGATCGCGGGACGCCGTTCTCCTTCCCCCTGGGCCGGGGTCGGGTGATCCAGGGGTGGGACCAGGGCGTCGCCGGGATGCGCGTCGGTGGGGTGCGCAGGCTGGTGATCCCGTCCGAGCTCGGCTACGGCGACGCGGGCGCCCCGCCGGTGATCCCCCCGCGGGCCACGCTCCACTTCGAGGTCGAGCTGCTCGAGGTCAGCTAACCCAGCTCCTCGATGACCCCGGTCTCGAGGAAGACGAGATCCTCGGCGATGTTGGTCACCCGATCGGCGATGCGCTCGAGGTGGTGGGCGATGAGGAGGAGCTGCGTGCCGGCGTAGACGCTCCCCCGATCCGCGGCGATGGTCTGGACGAGCAGGTCGAAGGCGCGGCGATAGGCTCGGTCGATGGCGTCGTCACCGGCGGCGACGCGGCGGGCCTGGGCGGCGCTGCGCGCGATCATGGCGCCGAGCACCCCCCGCACCTGCTCACTGCACGAGCGCCCGATCGCGGAGAGGTCCACGCCAGTGGTGACCTCCGGCTGGTGCGCCACCTCGCGGGCGAGCTTGGCGATGCTGACGCAGTGGTCGCCCATGCGCTCGAGCTCGGATGCCATGTGGAGCAGGCCCATGGTCTCGCGGAGGTCGCAGGCCAGTGGGGCCTGGGTCAGCAGGATCGCGAAGGACAGCTCGCGGGCGTCGAGGTGGAGGGCGTTGATGCGGGCGTCCTCCGCGATCACCGCGGTGCAGCGGTCGATGTCGCGCCGTGCCAGGCCTGCCATCGCCTGGCAGATCCCCCGGTCGACCAGCTCGCCCATCCGGACCACTCCGGCGCGCAGCCGCCCGAGCTCGTCGTCGAGGACGGGGCGGTGGGGATGGGACGGCGTCGGGGTCATGCGCCGAACTCTCGGAGCGTGGACTTAAGCATCTCTTAACCATTTCACAATACGAATCGGCCCGCATCTTGTGCACGATCGCAGCGGGTGGCCTGGGAGTGAGGGGAGGAGGAACCCGCCGTGCGTCTGCCGCTGGTGCCGCGTGAGCGGCGTTTCCACGATCTCTTCGAGCAGCAGGCCGCCTGCATCGTCGCCGCCGCGGAGATCCTCCTCAAGGTGCTCGTCAACGGGGGCGACGCCGCCGCCCACCACGCCGAGATCAAGGACTGGGAGCACCGGGGCGACGAGCTGACCCACGAGATCGTGCGCACCCTGAACCGGACCTTCGTCACCCCCTTCGACCGCGAGGACATCTACGCGCTGAGCTCCGGCCTCGACGACATCCTCGACTACGTGGACGAGGTGGCGACGACGATCACCCTCTACCGGATCGCCACCATCCCCCCGGCGGCCGGCGAGCTCGGCCGGCTGGTCCTCGAGGCCGCAGGCGAGGTGCGCCAGGCGATCGCCAAGCTGGAGAAGCTCAAGCATCTGGAGCCGCACTGGATCGAGATCCACCGCCTGGAGAACCTCGGCGACAGCGTGTCCAGGGAGGCGATCGCCCAGCTCTTCGACGGCAGCTTCGAGGTGCTCGAGGTGGTCAAGCTCAAGGACCTGTACGCCCTCCTCGAGACCGCGCTGGACCGCTGCGAGGACGTGGCCAACGTCATCGAGAGCATCACCATCAAGAATGCCTGACGGCACCACCGCCCTCCTCTGGCTCACGGTGGCGGTGGCGCTCGGCTTCGACTTCACCAA